>NZ_QETG01000003.1:0-167038 GCF_003105055.1 Acinetobacter sp. AM
TATCATCTGTTAAAAGGGTACGTGCCATTGAAATATATAGAAATATAAGGAATTTGAAAGATTATATTAAGTCTTTAAAATCTATTTTTCAAATGAGGACACGCCCTAGTCACCTAATAAAAAGCCCCCATTATTTAAGAGGGCTTTTTATATATTTATTTCTTTTGAAATAAATAGAGCTGGAATTGCGCAGTCACTTTAAATTCAACTAAAGCCTCTAAAGCACTTCTTCGATCTACTTTCGCTTTGTAAGCATACGGTGTCATTGCAATCAGATTTTTGAGCTGTTGCTGTGGCAGCGTTAAATCTGCACTCACCACTTGCGACTCAATAAGTTCAAAATCCTGTGCCAACTGCTGCACAAACTTATTCGGCTCATGTGGCTTCACCTCTTCAAATAAAGCCTCTCGAATAGCAAATAGGTGTTCAGGCGCTGGTGTCACCACCAATAAATAACCTTTGTCCTTCAGTACACGTAATATTTCTTGCTGAGGAATTGGACTAAATAAACTGCTGCACAAATCGATGGATTGATCCAATACAGGCAAAGTCGCTCCTGTACCCACCACCCATGTCACTTCCGAATTCAATTTAGCCGCAACTTGCACTGCATTTTTCGCAATATCCACACCGACACATTGCAACACCTCTGCCTGCATCGCATCAGTGTAATAGCCTTCACCACAACCAATATCCAAAAGATTTTCAATGCGAAGCTGACGCAGTTTTTCAACCACGGCTTGCTGTAAAGGTGCATAAAATCCTGCGCTTAAAAATGCACGTCGTGCTTGTACCGACTCAGGTGTATCACCCGGAGTTTTGCTGTGTTTATGCTGCACCACGTGCAAATTCACATAACCCTGCTTGGCAATATCATAGCTATGACGATGCTCACATTGCCACGTCTTTTCGACTAAACTTAATTTCTCACGACATACAGGGCACATGAGCAGATTCATTATTTTCTCCAATAATCGATCAACGAAAATAAAAAAGGTCGGCATATGCCGACCTCATTCTCGCGGATTTTGCTTAACGCAATTTTAAGGTCATCAGACCCAAAACCACCAGCATAATTGTGATAATCCAGAAACGAATCACCACTTGGGTTTCTCGCCAACCCTTTTTCTCATAATGATGGTGTAACGGCGCCATCAAGAAGACACGTTTATTCCGCATTCTTAACGAGCCAATTTGTAGGAACACTGAAATGGCTTCCACCACAAAGACACCGCCCATAATCGCAAATACGATTTCTTGGCGAACCATGACCGCAATGGTTCCTAGCATGGCGCCCAGTGATAAAGCACCGACATCTCCCATAAAGACTTGGGCGGGATGCGCGTTATACCAAAGGAAGGCCAAGCCTGCGCCAATCATCGCAGCACAAATCACCACCAATTCAGAAGAATATTTAACATAAGGAATATGCAGATAATTGGCAAAACGAACATCACCCGCCAAGTAAGCAAATACACCTAAACCTGCGGCAACCAAGACAATTGGCATAATCGCCAAACCATCCAGACCATCCGTTAAGTTGACTGCGTTAGAAGCCCCGTTAATCACCAAATAGGTAAAGAGAATAAATCCTATTCCTAAAGGAATAATTGACAATGGAATGCTGAGATTTTTAAAGAATGGGATCAGCAAATCCAGCATATTTGCCGTATGAATTGGATTCTCTTGTTGCTTGGCAATCACATACAACGCAATTCCCGCACCTAAAGAGGCAACTGACGTCCAGAAAAATTTCTTCCGTGCTGGCAAACCTGCATTGTCTTTATAACGAATTTTAATCCAGTCATCCGCCCAACCCACAGCACCAAAAATGACCATAACAGCCAAAACAATCCACACATAAGGGTTGGATAAGTCTG
The DNA here is from genome assembly GCF_003105055.1 of Acinetobacter sp. AM. Taxonomy (NCBI): domain Bacteria; kingdom Pseudomonadati; phylum Pseudomonadota; class Gammaproteobacteria; order Moraxellales; family Moraxellaceae; genus Acinetobacter; species Acinetobacter sp. AM. Next base: position 1,881 of record NZ_QETG01000003.1, read on the forward strand.
CCCAGAGTAGGGTCGAAATTCCAATCGAAAGCAGGATCAGGACACCCCCCATGGTCGGGGTACCCATTTTTTTAGCGTGGCTTTCAGGAGCAAACGTACTGACGGCCTGACCATATTTTAGGGCTTGTAATTTACGAATCATTACTGGACCAAGCACCAATCCAATGGATAGTGCGGTCAAAACACTCAGCAGTGAGCGCAATGTTAAATAGCGTACGACTTGGAATGAGCTGTGATAGCCCGCAAGCTGTTCAAATAACCATAACAGCATTTTAGAGTTTCTCCATCAAGTCAGTCATCAAGGTTTCCATATGGGTATAACGAGAACCTTTAAACAGGAAACTCATCGACTGGGGTTGATGTGTTTCGACTAAACTAATTAAAAAAGGTAAGGCTTGTTCTTGACTCAAGAAGGCCTGTAATTTCTTACCATATTGGGTACTGCGCGCCCCTTCTTGCGTAGCTGGTGAAAACTCACCCACCGCTACGACAAAATTAATGCCTTTGATCGAGACCAAATCACGCCCCAACATATAGTGTTGTTGCGCAGCGCTTTGACCTAACTCACCAATATCTCCAATGACCATGACCCGCACACCGTCTTGTTGCGCAAGCACTTCGCCCGCTGCACGCATTGAAGTTGGATTGGCATTATAAGTATCATCAATGAATAGATAAGGGGCTTTCTGAATAAAATTCAGACGACCTTTGGCACCTTGCGCTTGCTCGAGACCCAATACAATATCATCCAAAGCAATACCAATGGCTAAGGCAAAAGCCACCGCAGCAGTTGCATTCTGGACATTATGCTCACCAGCAAACGGTAAATTCACAACTCGCTCACCCTGTGGTGTGTGCAAGTTGAAACGCGCTGATTGCGGTTTTAGCTGTATATCAGAGGCATACACATCACCCCCTTGCCCAAAACTCAATACTTGCTCAGTTTGCACGACTTGGCGAATTTGATCAGTAAAATCATCTGCCGCAGGCACAATCGCGGTACCAAATGAGGCAATATGTGCATAAATTTCAGATTTGGCACGGCAAATGCCTTCACGTCCGCCAAACTCACCCAAGTGCGCTGTGCCAATATTCAGAATACCGGCCACCTGTGGCTGAACCAATTGTGAGGTGTAATCAATCTCACCTTGATGGCTAGCACCCAGCTCCATGACCGCATAGCGATGCTCTGCACGCAACTCTAACAACATCATCGGTACACCCAAATCATTGTTTAAATTACCGCGCGTAATTAAAGTTGGCGCCAGACGCGATAAAATACTACCGAGCATTTCTTTGGTCGTGGTTTTGCCACTACTGCCTGTCAAGGCAATCACTTTTAAGTCTGGATACTGTGCACGACGATAAGCACCCAAATGCCCTAAAGCCAAACGTGTATCAGCAACAACCAACTGACAAATATCTGCGTCTACAGGATGGCTGACGATTGCCACTTCACAGCCCTGCTCTACGACTTTTGCGACAAAATCATGCGCATCAAAACGCTCACCTTTCAGCGCTAAAAAAGCATCACCCTGTTCCGCATGACGGGAATCAGTCAAAATTCTTTTAATTTCATCACTTGGCTGTCGGTCATGTAGCCAATAACCTTGTGTTGCTTCCAGTAATTCTGCTGCAGTCCACGGTTGTAAAGGAACTGTACTGGTCGTTGAAGTATGCATCTTAGTTTCCTACTATTGCGCGGGATATGCTGAGTCTGTAGCGAGATGTTGTGCATCAATCGCCGCCTGTACTTCAACCACATCATCAAACCAGTGACGAACACCCTCAATTTCTTGATAGTTCTCGTGCCCTTTGCCCGCAATCACTACAATGTCACCTGCTTGCGCAGTTTTTACCGCAAATTTAATTGCTTCACGGCGGTCATGAATCTCGTGTACCACATGGCCAGAGAAATCAATGCCCGCTTTCATATCTGTGAAAATCTGTTCAGGATTTTCTGTCCGTGGGTTATCTGAGGTTAACAGCACCACATCCGCACCATTTAAAGCGGCTTGAGTCATCAGTGGGCGTTTACCCCGATCTCGATCACCACCACAGCCAAACACCGCCCATAAATTCTGCTCTACATGACGCTTTAGAGTAGTTAAGACTTGTACCAAGGCATCTGGTGTATGTGCATAATCCACTACAAACAAGCGCGCATTATCACGAATCACCTGCATGCGTCCAGGTGCACCTTTGAGCTGAGGTACCGTTGTAATCAACTGTGCCAAATCAAAACCAGCGTGCTGTGCCACGATTAAACTCGCCACCAGATTCTCAATATTAAAATGTCCAAGCAGTGGACTTTGCACCTCAAACTGACCTTGTGCTGTTACTAAACTAAAGTTTGCGCCAGATAAACTGTACTGAATATTCTTAACTTGATAATCCGCAGTTTGGGTCATGGAGTAAGTCAATATTTTTGGCTGTGCTGGATTCTCACGTGCTGCCGCCAACATGATGGATGCATATTCATCATCAAGATTAATCACCGCGACCTTCAACGACTCAAATTTAAACAACAGCGATTTAGCTGCTGCATACGCCTCGAGCGTGCCGTGATAATCCAAATGATCACGGCTTAAATTACTATAAGCCGCAATTTCAATGGCACAGCCCGTTAAACGACCCTGTTCTAGGCCATGCGAACTTGCTTCAATCGAAGCAAATTTTGCCCCTTGTTGCGCATAACCATGCAAAGCATTTTGCAGTTGTAAGGCATCTAAAGTTGTATGCGAAGAGCTTTCTAAATGTGGAAGAATGCCATTACCTGTGGTGCCCATCACTGCACAGGATTGTCCTTGCAACATCAATAGCTCTGCGACCAGTCTAGAAATCGTGGTTTTACCATTGGTCCCTGTCACCGCCAAAATCTGCACAGCTTGCATTGGAGATACGGCTTGCAAATATTGTTTTTGCCATACACCCATTAAATGGCGAATTTCGGGCACCACTAAACTTGGCGAAACACCCAGCTCAGTTTCACTAATAATAGCCACAGCACCTTTATCCAAGGCTGCCTGCGCAAATTGCACGGTTTTTTCTGGTTGGCTCAAACTGTTCAGGGCAATAAAGATTTGTCCCGCTTGCACATAGCGACTATCCAAACAAAAACCTTGGAAAGGTTGACTCATCCATCCAGTGATTTGATCAGCAGGATGCAGTTCTTGAAATGTAATTGACATTCAGCACCTATTACTGGATTTGGGGGGTGTCTAAAGGCTTATCTAAAGGCACATTCATTAAACGGAGCGACTCTTGCATCACTCGAGCAAAGACAGGCGCAGCAACTAAGCCACCATAATATTGGCCTTGTGGATTTTCCACGACCACAAAAATCGCCAGTCGAGGATCACTCACAGGTGCAACCCCTGAAAATAGTGCACGATATTCTTTTTCCGAATAACCTTTACGGTCAGCACGTAATTTATGCGCAGTTCCTGTTTTACCCGCTACACGATAACCTGGAATATTGGCTTGACGTGCTGTACCACCCGGTAGTGTCACTGCTTCCATCATCAACAACACTTGATCGGCAATTTTCGGATCAATCATTTGCTGGCCTTTAGGCGGTTCTTCTAGCTTATATAGACTCAGAGGAACTTTTACCCCATGATTGGCTAACATGGCATAAGCATCGACCATTTGCAGTACCGTTGCGTTAATCCCATAACCATACGCCATGGTCGCAACCTCAGACACATTCCACTTACTTGGTGGCAGCACCATACCCGAACTTTCACCTGGAAATTTGACTGCTGAACGCTGCCCAAAACCCACACGCTTTAAAAAGGTCGGTAAAGTTGCATAAGGTAAAGATAAAGCAATTTTCGCCACACCCACGTTAGACGATTTCTGAATAATCCCTGCTAAGGTCAGTTGCCCGTAGTTGTGCGTATCACGAATGGTATGGTTACCGACACGCATAGACCCAGGAGAGGTATTCACCACCGTCGTTGGCATGTATTTCCCTGTTTCCAATGCCATAGCCACTGTTAATGGTTTCATGGTCGAACCAGGTTCAAACATGTCGGTTGCACCACGGTTACGCATGGCATCTTTATTGGCCAAACCATTTTTATCATTTGGGTTATACGACGGCCAACTGGTCATCGCCAAGATTTCACCCGTTTTTACATCTACCGCAATGGCCGATGCCGAACGTGCATTGTTCGCCACACCTGCGGCAGTCAGTTCACGGTATAAAATATATTGCAGACGTGAATCGATACTCAGGGTAATATTTTCCCCTGACTCCACCTCTTTCACGATCTCAGGGTCTTTTACACGGTTGCCTTTCTTATCACGTACCACTTGCTGCTCGCCATCAACACCTGCAAGACGCTTGTTGAGCTGCATTTCCAAACCTTCAATCCCGACCCCTTCACTATTGGTCAAACCGATAATTTGTGCATTGGGCTGTGGTTGCGGGTAATAACGCTTATAGTTTTTCTCGGTATACACCGCTTGAAACTCGCGCTTTTCAATTAGTTCTGCCTGCTGTGGCGGAATCTCTTTTTGCAGTACTAAATAGCGAGAACGAGGGCGCTCGTTCATTTTTTTCTTAAGTTCTGCCCGATCCATCCCGACAGCATCAGCCAACTCATCCAGATTGAGGTTCTTTTCTGGCAATTGACGCTTTAATTTTCGGTTATGCGGATCTTTCGCCAATTCAGCGGTAATTTCATCAAATAATTTTTTATTATCAAAATAGTCACGTGGGTCAATCACCACCTTCATGACAGGTGTACTGATTGCCAAAGGTACGCCATGGCGATCATAAATCACCCCGCGCATCGCTTTTAGTTTTTCGGTACGTAAAATATTGGCATTGGCTTTATTTTGTAAAAAGTCACGGTTAATCACTTGCACATAAAATGCACGACCAACCAATGCCAAAAAGCATAATAACACCACGGCCCACATCAGATAAAAACGCCACATTTCTACACTAATGGCATTTTTACCCGTAATCGACTGCTGCTTCTTACGTGGTTGCTTGGTCTGCTTGTCTACCATATACAGCTAGCCTTATTTATTGTCATCTGAAGTCATAGGTAAAGAAATTACAACCGTTTGCACGGCAGGCGGAGAATACATACGTAACTGAGTCACTGCACGAGTCCCGATTTGCGCAGTTGCACCAAAGGTTTGTTGCTCAATCAGCAACCGTCCCCACTCTGCATTCAAGTCATCGCGATCACGCATAAATGAACTCAGCTCACGATAATCATGTCGATATTCAAACACCTGAAAGACCACCATAATTGCGCTGATGAAAACCAAAATTAACATACAGGCATAAGTGATATATTTTTTCGTCCGCAATTTTTCTGCTTTCTTTTCAACTGCTTCAGTTTTCATAGTTCGCCTTTTAAACTAAGCGTTCCGCAACACGAAGCCAAGCACTGCGTGAACGTGGATTGGCCTTAACTTCTTCTTCACTTGCACGCACACGTGCAATTTTTTTCAAACGACGGGTATCTTGCTGTTGTTGTGGTGGTAGTCCCCATCCTGTGTCTTCCGCCAAAGTCGATTCTTTTTGAATAAATTGCTTAATCAGTCGATCTTCCAATGAATGGAAACTAATCACGGCCAAACGACCTTCTGGTTTTAACACCTCAACCGCTTGAGGTAAGAAAGCTTCAATATCTTCTAATTCTTTATTAATCGCAATACGTATTGCCTGAAATGTACGCGTTGCAGCATGTTTATTTTTTTCCCACTTCGGGTGCGCAACTTTCACAATTTCTGCCAACTGACGCGTAGTGTCAATCTGCCCTGCCGCTTTAATTGCTTTGGCAATGCGGCGGCTATAACGCTCTTCTCCATACTTGAAAATTACATTGGCCAAGGCTTCTTCTTCAATCTGCATCAACCACTCTGCTGCGGTCGGACCTTGTGAATTATCCATACGCATGTCCAAGGGACCATCCTGCATGAAGCTAAACCCACGTTCCGCCTGATCCAACTGCGGTGAAGAAACGCCTAAATCTGCCATGACACCATCGACTTGGCCTAAATCTAATGCAGCAAGCGCTTGCTGTAGATCTGCAAAACTGGCATGAATAATGTGAAAGCGAGAATCTTCAGCGGCTAACGCAGCAGCAACTGCAAGGGCTTGTGGATCTTTGTCGAAAGCATAAACTTTAGAATTTTCATCGAGTTTTGAAAGCAGCAAACGAGTATGTCCACCTCGACCAAAAGTGCCATCGACATAAATCCCTGTATTCCGACCTGCCAACAAGGCATCCACAGTTTCATGAAGTAATACAGAAATATGAGACATAACAGTGCAATCAAAGTACCAAAAATTTAACTGCACATTATTACCTTGTTTTAGTAAAGCTCCAAACGTCTTTTTGTAGGGAAATATTACTTTCTATAGAGAAAACCGTTTCTATTGTACGAGCTAAGCAAAAAAGCTCCCTTTGGAGACTTTTTTTGTACTATTTTAAGCCAGTTTAATTGGCTTGATTATAAATCTGATCAAAAATCGCACCATTTACAAAGTGCGTTTGTTGCGCTTTTGCCCAGCCGCCAAACACATCACCAATCGTGAACAATTTGATTTTTGGAAATTGGGCTGCATACTTGGCTACTGCCTGTGCATTACGTGGGCGGAAATAGTATTTTGCTGCTAAATCTTGCCCTTTCGGTGAATACAAATAATTTAAATACCCTTTGGCTAAGTTGCGATTACCATTTTTATCAACGGTTCTATCGACGATAGCTACAGAAGGTTCTGCCAAAATAGAAACTGAAGGATAAACAATTTCAAACTCACCTTTGCCCAAACCTTTGGTTGCCAGTAATGCCTCGTTTTCCCAAGACAACAACACATCACCTATGCCACGTTCAGCAAAGGTGGTTAAAGAACCTCGCGCACCCGAATCCAGCACTTTGACATTGTGATACAGGTTTTTGACCAACTCACGTGCTTTAGCATCATTGCCCCCAGGTTGTTTTAGGGCATACCCCCATGCCGCCAGATAAATCCAACGTGGTGCTCCACCTGTTTTTGGGTTAGGCGTAATAATTTCAACGCCCGGTTTAACCAAATCATTCCAGTCTTTAATGTGTTTTGGATTGCCCTTGCGCACCAAAAAAACCACAGTTGAAGTATAAGGTGCCGAATTATTTGGAAATTCTTTTTGCCAATTTTTATCGATATAACCAGCTTTGACAATTTCATCAATATCATTGGCCAAAGCTAAAGTCACCACATCGGCTTCTAACCCCGTTGCGACTGCGCGTGCCTGCTTACCAGAACCCCCATGGGATTGTTTGAATTCAATCTCCTGACCCGTGCGCTGCTTCCAGTACAGGCCAAATTCTTTATTATATTCTTGATAAAATTCGCGGGTTGGATCATAAGATACATTCAAGAAACTTTTTGCTGCAAAGACTTGCCCCGAAACCCCAGCTAAAAATGCAATTCCGAATGCAAAGAAAGATTTATTCATTGTTGGACTCTAATGACTATTTTCTGCACTATATTTTTAATCAATAGTTTTCACAATCATGTGGCTATAATCATTTATTCATAGTTTTTCTAATTTTAAGATATATAAAATGTTGCAATATAAGCCAAGAAATATGCTGAAATGATGTCATGAAATGGTCTAAAATTTGTCACAATATTACAATCTTCATGATGTCTCCATATTTATTTGCTACAACAACAATAGATCGATATTACTGTAATTATTAAACGTAAAATCACTTAGATTTTCTTATCTTTTTGTAAAAAGTGTGACGCAAGTCTACTTTTTTGTTTCTGAAGATGTTTAAATTGTAGCTATAGTATGTAGAACAGTATTTTATAAAAAAGTTCTCAACGTGTTGAGTTAAAGGGGGAATTCGCGATGAACGTACACTTTTTTCAAGCCATCTTTTTGAGTATAGGCTTGGGTTTAATGGCTCAATCGGGTCACACTGCTGCAATTAAAGCCACTCTGAACAAAAGTGCAGCACCAGAAAAAGTCTCTTTGATTGAAAAAGCACTCAATCAGCAAAAGCAAGGTGACAATTATTTGCAAGCAGATAACAATTTAAAGGTGCTGACCGCAATTAAAGTTGCACCAACCCAGAGTTTCTTTGCAACGCAAAATGAGCGCTTCTCACGTTTCTTACAATCAATTTTCCCGCAAAATAATTCTTGATTCAAACGCCCAATTTTTTCCCCTTAAAAATTGGTCATAAGCCCAGTCACAAATGTTGAATTAGGCATTAAGTGATTGGGCTTTTTCGTTATAATAGCCTCAGTTTATTTTCTGAAAATATTGTTATGACTGTTCGTACCCGTATTGCTCCCTCACCTACAGGGTTTCCTCATGTAGGAACTGCCTATATCGCGTTATTTAACATGTGTTTTGCAAAAAAACATGGCGGCGAATTTATCCTACGTATTGAAGATACTGACCAGCTACGCTCAACACCTGAATCTGAAAAAATGATTTTAGATTCTTTACGCTGGTTAGGTTTGAACTGGTCTGAGGGACCAGACGTGGGCGGACCACATGCCCCTTACCGCCAATCTGAGCGTATGCATATCTACAAACAATATGCTTTAGATTTAGTGGAAAAAGGGCATGCATTCTATTGCTTTGCAACGGCTGAAGAACTAGATCAAATGCGTGAAGAACAACAAGCACGCGGCGAAACACAAAAATACGATGGCCGCGGCTTAAAACTCACCCAAGAAGAAGTACAACGTCGCCTTGCAGCGGGTGAGCCACACGTGATTCGTATGAAAGTACCGGAAGAAGGTGTGTGTAAAGTTAATGATTTGTTACGTGGTGAGGTTGAAATTCCTTGGGCGCAAGTCGACATGCAAGTGTTATTAAAAACCGATGGTTTGCCAACTTATCACTTGGCAAACGTGGTTGATGACCACTTAATGGAAATCACCCATGTGCTTCGTGGTGAAGAATGGTTGCCATCTGCACCAAAACACCAGCTACTTTACCAATATTTTGGTTGGGAAATGCCAACTCTGTGCCACATGCCATTGTTGCGTAACCCAGACAAATCAAAACTATCTAAACGTAAAAATCCGACCTCAATCAACTACTACCGTGACATCGGTGTATTGCCTGAAGCGCTCTTGAACTACTTGGGTCGTATGGGCTGGTCAATGCCTGACGAACGTGAAGTCTTTACCTTAAATGACATGGTTGAACACTTTGATGTGCAACGTGTGTCTTTGGGTGGTCCAATTTTTGATGTGGAAAAACTTAATTGGCTCAATGGTCAATGGATTAAATCCCTCACTCCTGGTCAGTTGCTAGATCGCCTGTTGAGCTGGAAAAGTGACCGCAATACCTTAGAAGATATTGCTGCTGCGATTCAACCGCGTATTCACTTGCTCTCTGAAGCAGTGAATTGGGCAGGTTTCTATTTCAACCACATGCCACAAATTAGCAAAGAACAGTTTGAAAGCAAGAAATTAACCGAAGAGCAAGTGCGTCAAAGCTTGCAATTTGCCATTTGGCGTTTAGAAAGCCAGTTTGCTTGGAACAATGACACGGTGAGTCAAATCCTGATGGATTTAGCCAACCAGATGAACATTAAACTCCGTGACTTCATGCCCGCTTTCTTTATTGCGATTGCAGGTTCGACGTCTTCGACCCCAGTCATGCAATCAATGGTGACTTTAGGCCCAGACTTAACCTTCGCTCGTTTACGTCATGCACTGGAAATTGTGGGTGCACCGAGCAAAAAAGAAGCAAAAGTATGGGAAAAACTGAATGAAAGCCTGAAATTGCCGAAAAATGATGCAATTGAACAAGCCTAATTAAATTAGCTGTTGACGTGTGAGCAGAATATCCCTAATATTGCGCTCACACAGACTGGGGTCATAGCTCAGTTGGTAGAGCGCTACAATGGCATTGTAGAGGTCAGCGGTTCGATCCCGCTTGACTCCACCAAAAATCGTTTTACCTGTGTTGCCTCATAAGTCCCTATCGTCTAGAGGCCTAGGACATCGCCCTTTCACGGCGGTAACCGGGGTTCGAATCCCCGTAGGGACGCCAAATTCAAAAAAGCCACTGTTGAACAGTGGCTTTTTTATTGCCTCAACAAAACATAAATTTGCCTGAATTATTTTAGCTCTGTTCAACATTCCGCTAGAATAAACCCAGATAAAAATGATGGAGCTGAAATGCAATACCGTTGCCCAAAATGCCAAAGTCCGAAGATTATGCCTGTTGCTCAAGCCAATGCACCTGCAGCACGTCCAGTTGTGCCAAAAAGTTTGGTGTTCCTTGTGCCATCAATTTTTGTCTTGCTGCTTTTGGTGTTAATTAGCATCGCCATGTGGTTATTTGGTGATGGCGCAGGCTCAACCCTGCAAATTGCAACGGTTGTGGTGTTTGTGATCTGTGCTGTTGCAGGTTTCTTGTTCTACCGTGATTTACCTGATTTTAAAATTTCAATGCAAGCCTTTATGCAGTCCCAAAAGAAATGGAAATGCCGTGAATGCGAGCACGAGTGGGAAATTTAATCCAATCTAACTTCACATCAGCTTGATGCTGATGTGAATGGTCATAAGTCGGTGTCTTGCTCTGAGTGAACATGCGCAGGGGCTTCATGTTGATGAACACCTCGCTGACTATGCGTATGCGCCATACATTCATCATCTTCAATCTGTAAGGTCATTTCCGCAATACCATGTTGCTGATGTAGCATGGCTGCTGCCATCTGATACAACTTTTTTTGATCAGCATGTGGTGCATACAGATGTACCGTGAGATGAATGTTTTTAGAACTGATGGCCCAGACCTTGAGTTGATGGATACTTTCTACATCTTGTAACTGTAGTAGATCTTGACGTAATTGCTCTATATCAATTTCTTCAGGTACCCCTTCCAATAAAATATTAATACTCTGTTTGAGTAGAATCCACGTTCGTGGCAACACCCAAAAGCCAATCAAAACAGCAATTACCGTATCCACCCAATACCAGTGGGTAAAATAAATCACAATGGCGCCTAAAATTACCCCCACCGAGCCTAATGCATCACTTAAAACCTCCAAATATGCCCCTTTCACATTCAGACTTTCTTGTGCACTAGAAAACAGAATGCGCATGGAAATTAAGTTAATGATTAAGCCAATCACGGCAACACCCAACATCCCTAAACTTTGAATTTCTGGTGGATGACTAAAACGCTGATACGCTTCGTACAGAATGTATATGGCAACCAAAAACAACATCAGCGCATTAAACAATGCCGCTAAAATTTCGAAACGCTGATAACCAAAGGTTCGCTTATTATCTGCAGGCAATTTGCCAATATTAATGGCGACCAAAGCAATCGCGAGTGCTGCTGCATCGGTAAACATATGTGCCGCATCCGAAAGCAATGCCAGACTCTGCGTGATAAAACCCGCAATGACTTCAATAATTAAAAAAATACTGGTCAGCACTAAAGCAAAACTTAACTTCTTTGCATTTTTTTCAGTCACGGTTGCATGTGTATGCTCATGCCCCTTCGATCCACTCATGTTGTCGCCTCTATTCATTCTTATTACATTCAATTTGGCCAGATTCGACCTACACCCTATATTTTACTTTGCAAAATACATGAAAATAATTATCATTTGCATATTTGATTTATTGGCTCAGTCTTCACTCATCTTCTCGCATCATTTTTGAAATTGGAATTCTGTTATGAAAAAAATTGTTATTCTTTCTGGAGTACTGCTGAGCAGCTATGGCTTTGCACATGAACCTTATGTCGCGCCATTGGCCTTTACCACGGACAACACCCAAATTCCTGTTATTGCAGCTTATGCAGAGCAAGCCTTACAAGCAGAATATGCACTCCAAGATCCGCAATTTACAATTATTCAACCCGACCAAAAACAAGCCACCGTACAGCCCTCTACAACCTTAAAATCGGCCACCACCTTTGATTTACCCCTCCCAGAAAAAGGCACCTATACGGTTTTTGCTAAGACCAGTTACCCGATCCAATATGTTCAGCATAATAAACAATGGAAAATTTTAGCCGATGCTACAGCAGATCAAGTCCCGCCTTTAAGTGAACGCGATTATGTGATTGCCAGTGACTTTAACGGCAAACTACCCAAAAAAGTAGACACCGTTCGTGAATGGACCTTGCAGACTTATATCAGCAAACAATCGACTTCTACGATTGCTGCGAGTTCAGCACCGATTCAAGTCAATTTTTCTACCCATCCAAATGCACTGATCGCGCAGCAAGCAGTTCAGCTCCAAATTCATAAAGCCAACAAACCTTTAGCTCAGGCTGAGTTAGTGGTTCGTGCTCAAGGTGCAACTGAAGCTCAAGCACTCAGGATTCCTGTACAAAATAATGGCAGTGCCAATATTACTTTTCCACATGCAGGAAATTACTTGATTGAAGTGTCTGAAAAATTCGATAGCAAAGCAACTCCGAAAAATCAGTACGCCACGATTATCAGTGTGCATGTTGCTCAAGCAAATTCTTAAGATTCAACAATGCCTTGATTCAAAACGAATCAAGGCATCTTTCATTTAAGGTACTTTGGTTTCATGCATCCAACGATACAAAATTGGCAAGAGTACCAAGGTCAGCATCGTCGAAGATAAAATCCCGCCAATCACGACTGTTGCTAAAGGCCGTTGTACTTCCGCCCCTGTTCCTGTTGCCAAAGCCATGGGAATAAACCCCAATGAAGCAACACAAGCCGTCATCAACACGGGTCGTAAACGCAAAATTGCACCTTGCCATGTAGCATGGTAAATATCTAGATGCTGTCTTAGCTCTTTGATAAAGGTCAGCATGACCAGACCATTCAAGACCGCAACACCTGATAAAGCAATAAAACCAACACCTGCTGACATCGAAAGTGGAATATCACGCAACCATAAAGCAATCAAACCGCCACACAGCGCAAATGGCACCCCAGTAAACACCAGCAAGCTCTCTTTGACGTTATGAAACACGGCCATCAGTAGAATAAAAATTGCAATTAAGGCCAAAGGCACCACCCAGAGCATACGGTTTTTAGCCGAGATTAAATTTTCGAACTGTCCACCATAATCCAACCAATAACCTTCGGGTAAAGGCTGCTCTGCCAGCGTCGTTTGTAGCTCCTGTACAAATGAACCCAAATCACGCCCTTCGACATTGGCGGTCACCACCATACGGCGTTTACCATCTTCACGGCTCACTTGATTTATGCCTAAAATGGTTTCGACTTTAGCCACGTCTTGTAGTTGAATGAGGCCTCCATTTGCGGTTTGTAGCGGTAATACAGCTAAATGTTCAGGCGTTCGCTGTGGGTCGTCTAAACGAATGACAAAATCAAAGCGTCGATCACCTTGTAGAATTTGTCCAATATTTTGACCACCCACACTGGTCGCCACCAAATCTTGAATCGCTTTGACCGACAAACCATATTGCGCAGCTAAAGCAGGGTTTACCTCTACATTCAATAAAGGAAGACCACTGGTTTGCTCAATATTGACCGCCGTTGCGCCTGAAATCCGCTGAATTTTTTCTGCAATCTGCATCGCCTGCTGATTCAACACCTGCATATCATCGCCAAAAATCTTGACCCCAACATCGCTGCGCACACCTGAAATCAGCTCATTAAAACGTAGTTCAATCGGTTGAGAAAACTCACTGTTATTGCCCGGTAAAGTCGCCAGAAAAGCGATCATGCGTTGACGTAGCTCATCGAGGCTTTGTTTGGAGTCTGGCCATTGCTCACGTGGCATTAACAATACAATCGCATCGGAAATATTGGGGGGCATCACATCTGTTGCGACCTCTGCGGTTCCTGTGCGCGCAAAAATTGCCTTGATTTCAGGGAATTTTTTTAACAATAGCTTTTCAGTATTTTCCTGCATACGCAAAGACTGTTCTAAGCCTGTATTGGGTGAACGCATTTGTTGTACCGCAAAATCCCCTTCGCTCAATTGCGGTGCGAACTCACTCCCCACCTGTGTGGCAAGCACACCTGTAAAAAATAAAATACACAAGGCAAGGGTCAGTACCAAAGCTTTGAATTCATACGCCCAATTCAGTAATCGTGTGTACTGCTGCTTGAGCCAGAGCATCCAGCGACTTTCCTTTTCCTTGATCTCTCCTGTGACCCATAATGCTACTGCGGCGGGGACAAAACTGATCGAGAGAAGAATGGCACCAATCAGGGCTAACACAACCGTCATGGCCATGGGGTGAAACAGTTTGGCTTCTACCCCTGACAGGGCAAAAATCGGGAAATACACCACCAAAATAATCAGTTGCCCAAAAATTAATGGTCGTCGTGCCTGTTTCGCTGCTAAAAATACTTCTCGGAAACGTTCGGAGCGAGTAAGTAAGCGTCGATGTCGATGCTGGGCTTCTGCTAATCTGCGAATACAGTTTTCCACAATTACCACAGCACCATCCACGATGATGCCGAAATCCAGTGCCCCCAAACTCATCAAATTGGCACTGATGTTCTGTTGTGCCATTCCTGTTAAAGTAAATAGCATCGAAAGTGGAATCACACAGGCGGTGATCAGTGCAGCGCGGAAATTCCCCAGAAATAAAAACAGAATCACAATAACCAGAATTGCACCTTCGACCAGATTTTTCTGTACGGTTTGTATCGCACGATCGACCAGACTGGTACGGTCATATACGGTTTCAATGACCACACCATGAGGTAAAGACTGTTGTACTTGTTTCAATTTGGCATCTACGGCTTGGGCGACGGTGCGGCTGTTTTCGCCCATCATCATCATCGCGATGCCCAATACCGTTTCTTCTCCGTTATAGGTTGCCGCGCCTGTACGTAAATCATGACCTATGGACACTGTGGCAACATCAGCCACCCGAATCGGAAAACCATTTTTATTGGCAATGCTGACATTTTGAATCGCTTTGATATCCGTGAGTGTACCTGGCACCCGTACCGTCAGTTGCTGCCCATTCTGTTCAATAAAGCCCGCACCACGGTTTTCATTATTTTCCGTCAGCGCAGTTTGTAACTCGCTGAGTGGAATTTGCAATTGCTGTAAGCGCTGTAAATCTGGAGTAACCACATAGGTTTTGTTATACCCACCAATTGAGTTGACCTCCGCAACACCTGCGACACGTTGCAGTTGTGGGCGGACAATCCAGTCCTGAATTTCACGTAAATCCATGGCGCTATACGCCGTACCATCTGCCTTACGTGCATTTGGTTCTGCTTTAATCACCCATTGATAAATTTCACCCAGCCCCGTAGAAATAGGCGACATGGTCGGAATAATGGCTTCAGGAAGTTCCGCCTGTGCTTCTTGTAGACGCTGATTGATCAACTGCCTCGCCCAGTAAATATCGGTGCCATCCTGAAAAATAATGGTGACCTGAGACAGACCATAACGTGAAATAGAACGAGTTTGCTGTAACTCAGGTAACCCTGCCATGGCATTTTCTATGGGATAGGTAATTCGTTGTTCGACCTCTAATGCGGTAAAACCTGTGGCTTGGGTATTAATTTGCACCTGCGTATTGGTAATATCGGGCACAGCATCAATTGGCAATTGTTGATAGCTATAAATTCCTACCCCAATCCACGTCAGCACAAAGAGCATGACCCAAATGGCGTTGCGAATAGAAAACTGGATGATGTGATCAAACCATCCTTCTGGCGCTGGCAAACCATCTGGAGCAAGTTGAGTAGGATCAACCTCTGGCGGAAGCGGCTGTTTAGTGTGCATGGCTCGCCTCTCCTTTTTCTAATTCAGACTTAAGTAAGAAACTGCCTTGTGCTGCGTATTGTTGCCCCTTGTTTAAACCAGATTGCACCTCTATCCATTGACCATCACTAGAACGAGCACCCAAAGTCACAGCTTGAGGCATAAATTCCAACTTTTGTTGATGCTGCGTTGCCACAAACACCGCATCTTTCCCTTCCACTTGCTGTACCGCACTGGCAAGAATACGTAATCCCTGTTGGGCTTGTTGCTGTTGTAACTGCACATTCACCATTAAATTTGGACGTAATTCTGCTGCATTGGATAGGACTTTTGCACGGACTTGTAGACGTCCTGTTTGTACATCGGCCTGACTATTTAAGCTTTGAATTTGTGCCTTAAATACATGCCCTGTTTGTAAGGATTTAAACTCAATATTTTGATTTGGCACAATTGTGACAAATTCACTACTTGGCGCAATAAATTCCAGCCACAATTGATCCAACTGATCAATCACAAACAATTGATCTGCCAGTTGTACATTCTCTCCCACCACCAAATCTTTCTGACTGATCACACCTGCGATGGGTGCCTTTAACACATAACGCCCTTGGCTGCTCGCTTGAGCACCAAAGGCAGATAAACGTGAGCGTGTTGCTCTGACCTGAATCTGCGCTTGCTGATAGGCGTTATAGGCACGTTGATAATCCTGCTTGGCAGAAATACCTTCTGACCATAACTTTTTCTCGCGCTCGTAGTCTTGACGTGCCAATTCCAAATTGGCTTGTTCCACTTGTAAACTGGCTTGTTGATCAACCAGATCTGGCACCAATAAACTGGCAAGTGCTTGTCCTTTCGCGACCTGCTGCCCCAATTCGACATAGACGGTTTCGACATGCCCTGCAAATGCAGGCGCTACATGCGCTTGGCGGTCAGTATTCACCACCAGTTTGGCAGGATAAGCTGCCGATTTCACGACAGGACCCAACTCTGCAACAGCCAGTTGAATACCTTGTTCGGTCACCTGTTTAGCCGTTAAGGCAATTGCGGCTTCATGTTCCTCCGTATCCTGATGCCCTTCTTCATCGGCATGTTCTTCTGCTTCAGCGTGTCCGTGCTCATCTTCCTTCGTCGATGACTTTTGCGTCAAGAACAACACCGCTATAGACACCACTGCCGTAACCACGACCGCCAATATCATTAACAGTTTTTGGGAGATTTTTCCCTGTTGATTTAATCTCTTATTGCTCAAATTCAACATGTTAGTTTCCCCCACCAATATCTGATAATGCCTGTGTGTCTTGCCACAGGCTTTGATTTAATTGTGCAATCGCATCTTTGTTCATGACCTGACTAGGATCAATGCCTAAACTGAGGCTTTCCGCTTCAAGTGCGCGCTGCCAAGCATCTTTTAATAGTTGTACTTTACGCAGGCGTACCTCTTGCAATTGCAAGGTGGCTTGCTGTACATCCAAAAGTGCAAATTTACCGACCTTAAAGCCTTGTAGCGTCTTTTGCTGAACGGTTTGTGCTAAAGGCAGTTGCGTCCGTTGCAACACATTAAACTGCACTTCTAGACCTTGTAATTCCGTCAGTAAAGTCCCCACCTGCAAGGCATTTTGCTTCAGATAAAATTCCTGTTGCTGCTCTAGCTGAACTTGCTGTGCCTGCGCGATTTCCCTGCCATATTGCTGACGGTCAAACAGATTCAAAGGAATGGAAACGCCCACCACTAACGCATTGTCCGCATTCGTTTCTACCGATCGACTGCGATTCACACCCACATTCACAGTAGGACTGGGACGTGCTTGAGCTTTCAATTGCTCAATTTTGGCATGTGAATCAAGCAACAATAATTGTCGATTTTTTTCCATTAAATTGACGGCTAAATGCTGCTGGACTTGCTGAGCTGTCGTTGTAGGCCATAGGTGCTGTGGGCTAAGTGCAACAGCCACTGACTGATCTCGTTCTCCCCAAGCACTCGACAAATACTGTTTTGCCAGTTGGACTTGTAAATCAGCCTGTCGGAATAAACGCAAACTTTCGGCATGACTCAATCGAGCACGATCAACATCGACCTGTGCCATACTGCCTGCCTGATAACGCTTTTGAATGGCATCCAGATTTTCTTCACTGACCCGTAATTGCTCTTGTACCACCTGACGTTCCAATTCATAGATCGCCAATTGTGACCACAAGTATTTGACGGCCAATTCCAATTCGGCTTGATAGATCTGTTGTTTCAGTCCGATTTGCTGTTGGGCAATTTGCGCACGTTTTTGCTTGGTCTTGCGTTCACCAAAAATATCCAGACGCTGGGAAAGACCCAATGCCAGTTCCCGATCTTGATCAGAATTAAAGCCGGTTTGCTCTATGGACAACTCTGGATTTATCCACAGCTTTGCCTGTTTTATATGCGCAGTGGCAATTTGCTGTTGCGTTTTCCATACGCCTTGGGTCTGTTGATACTCTGCTGAACGTTGTATGGCTTGCGACAACGTGAGTGGCGACTGCTCACCTGCCCATACAGGCAAACTGCAAAGCGCTACGCTCAGTGCCAAGCCTATTGCACGCATAGACACGCGCACAGGATCGAAATCTGGAACTTTCGAAGTTTTAAAAGACATGTTGATGCCCCACTAAAGTTAGAAATTAGTGGTGGGCCATATTTTCGGCTACCCCACCTATAGCGGGGTTAAAACAGGAGGTGGATTGGTGAGGAATAAATGGGGCGATTGATACAGATTTTGCCAGTTAAACTGAACCTGAACCAATTGGGGAATAAAAACGGGAGATAAAGCCGACTGCTGAGCTTCGGTCAGAATCACATGTGCAAAAGAAGGTAAATGATCGCTATGATCGTCTTGTGCAAAGGCCGCCAAATTAAAGGAAGATGTGTCTTGAGTTGTACTTTTTTGTAGTACTCCATGCGCTATAGACTCGCAACTGGCTGTTGCATGATGTCCAAAATGCGGCATCGTACTCACGCGCTTGGGCTCTTCATGCACACAAAATGCCGCTGCCACGTTCCAAAGACTTTGAAACATGAACAAACTGAACAATACGGTGACAAAAAGACGAGAACGTTTCACTGCATAAAATACGGTCAACACAATTTGCGGACACTATAACAGCTTCGTGGATGTAATAAAATTACACGCCAAAATTGACTGGAAGTTTTAACAGAACATACAGAGAAAACCTATTTTGTTACAATAATTTAATACATCTAAGTGCCAAAACGTTTAAATTAAATAATGACTACAGATGTTGTCAGCAACAAGGAGGCGAAGATGAATATGGAATACCTCAAAACAGTATGGACACTGTTATTTCACACTCCCTATCACGACTTGGTAACACCTATATTTGATCATGCAGGTGAACACGAATATCAACGTGGATTGCATTTCGAGCAACTGGCATTATGTGAACATTACCATGTGTTCATGCAAAAGAATGTCTTGCAAACGGCAGCCCCGATACAGATCGACCACAGCCCAATATCGTCCAGTAACAGCCGTAATGCAATGTGGTATTTTCTCCGCTCTGCTTTACGCGGTCACCCCGAAGCTGAATTTAAAATGGGCATTGGCTACTTAAATGGGCAATTAGGTTTAGATCGTAATTATGATAAAGCCGAGAAGTGGTTAAAAAAAGCCGCACGAGATGGTCATCCAGATGCGAAGCGCTGTCTATATGATGCCTATAGTGAATTGGCTTTTTCTTAAAACACATGCATAAAAAAACCAGCCCGAAGGCTGGTTTTTTTATGCAGTGAGATTAACCACCGATTTTTTTGTATTTGGTACGCTTTTGTACCGCATCGTCGCCTAAACGTGCCAAGCGGTATGCTTCATACTCAGCATAGTTGCCTTCGTAGAATTCAGGCTGCTCGTTTTCAAATGACAAAATGTGCGTTGCAATACGGTCAAGGAACCAACGGTCATGCGATACCACCATCACTGTACCTGGGAATACCAAAATGGCATCTTCAAGCGCACGTAAGGTTTCGATATCCAAGTCGTTCGATGGCTCATCCAGTAAAATCACGTTTGCGCCCATTTGCAGGATTTTCGCCAGTTGTAAACGGTTACGCTCACCCCCTGACAACTCACCTACACGCTTCTGCTGATCTTGGCCTTTAAAGTTAAAACGACCGATATAGGCACGTGATGCAATTTCATAATCGCCAATTCTTAAGATATCCAAACCGCCAGAAACTTCTTCCCAAACCGTTTTGTTGTTATCTAAAGTGTCACGAATCTGACCAACATACGCCACTTTAACCGACTCACCCAAAGTCACCGTACCGGTGTCTGGCTGTTGTTCACCCGTCATCATACGGAATAAAGTGGTTTTACCTGCACCGTTTGGACCCACAATACCCACAATTGCGGTAGGCGGTACGGTAAAGCTAAGGTTTTCGTACAGTAGGCGACCATCAAATGATTTGCTGATGCCTTCCACTTCTACCACTTTATTGCCTAGACGTGGACCAGGTGGAATATAGATTTCAGATGTTTCGTTACGCTGTTGGAATTCGCGTGAGTTAAGCTCTTCAAAACGCTCCATACGCGCTTTGTTTTTCTTTTGTTGACCTTTGGCATTTGAACGAACCCATTCAAGTTCTTTCTTCAATGCTTTAGCAAAAGACTCTTCTTGCTTATTCTCTTGTTCTAGACGCGCATTCTTTTGCTCTAACCAAGAAGAATAGTTACCTTGATACGGAATACCCATACCACGGTCAAGCTCAAGAATCCATTCCGCCACGTTATCCAAGAAATAACGGTCATGCGTAATCGCCACAATGGTGCCCGCAAAGTCTTTCAAGAAACGCTCTAACCAAGACACAGACTCTGCATCCAAATGGTTCGTCGGTTCGTCTAGAAGCAACATGTCTGGCTTAGATAAAAGCAAACGACACAGCGCAACACGACGACGCTCACCACCTGACAGTAAATTCACGTCAGCATCCCAAGCTGGAAGGTTCAACGCAGCTGCGGCTTGATCCATTTGGTTACTGAGGTTATGCGCATCCCATGAATGGATAATCGCTTCTAATTTTTCTTGTTCTTTCGCTAACTTATCAAAGTCTGCATCTTCAGCCGCATATTCTGCAAACACTTCGTCCAAACGCGCCAAAGCATCTAATGGTTCACGTAAACCATCTTCTACGTTGCCACGAACGTCTTTATTTGGATCAAGCGGTGGTTCTTGCTCTAGGTAACCAATTTTGATACCTGGTTGCGCACGCGCTTCACCAGAGAAATCTTTGTCTACGCCCGCCATAATACGAAGCAAGGTCGATTTACCTGCACCGTTTAAACCAAGTACACCAATTTTTGCACCCGGGAAAAATGACAAAGAGATGTCTTTTAAGATTTCGCGCTTAGGCGGAACCATCTTAGACACTCGGTTCATCGTATAAATATATTGGGCCACGTAGGACTCCTCAATAGAAAAACCAAAAAATCGCAAGAAGCGAAAAAATATTTGCGGGCATTATACGATGAATACGTTGAAAAAATAAGGCATCAAACCGATCTTCAATGCAATGTTACAACTTTCATCTCGGTCATTTTTTAAACACACCCTTTATCACCCTCTTCTGCGGACAAAGTACTCCCCACAGCTCATCTTTATGAATTTTTTAGATAAATATTCATTATTTTCACAGTTTGCATCATATTCATTAATGATAGACTGTGCAAAATTTAACTCACGCAGATGAAGTTCATGACCTATAAAGACGAAACTTTAGCCATTCATGCAGGTTACAGCCCTGAAGCCACCACCAAAGCGGTGGCTGTACCGATTTATCAAACCACCTCTTATGCCTTTGATAATACGCAACATGGTGCCGATTTATTTGACCTTAAAGTCCAAGGCAACATTTATACCCGAATTATGAATCCGACCACTGCGGTGCTAGAGCAACGTTTGGCCGCACTCGAAGGGGGCATTGGTGCGTTAGCCTTAGCGTCTGGCATGGCAGCCATTACTTACGCCATTCAAACCATTACCGAAGCAGGTGACAACATTGCTTCAGTGTCGACCTTGTACGGTGGTACGTATAACCTGTTTGCGCATACCTTGCCGAAACAAGGTATTGAAGTTCGTTTCTTTGATTATCAAGATCCAGAAGCCTTACGTGGTTTAATCGATGAAAAAACTAAATTGGTTTTTGTTGAATCGATTGGTAATCCACTGGGCAATATTATTGACCTAGAAGCCATTGCCAAAATTGCGCATGAATATGGTGTGCCTGTGGTGGTTGATAATACCGTTGCGACTCCTGCACTGCTCAAACCATTTGAATATGGTGCAGATATTGTGATTCATTCACTCACCAAATATATTGGCGGGCATGGTAACTCGATTGGCGGTGCAATTGTCGATAGCGGCAAGTTCCCTTGGGGCAAATATCCTGAACGCTTTAAAGTGTTGAATACGCCAGACCCAAGTTATCACGGCGTGAACTATGTCGAAGCTTTAGGTGAAGCCGCTTATATCGCACGTGCCCGCGTGGTGCCATTACGTAATACGGGTGCTGCGATTAGCCCTTTAAGCGTGTTCTTGATTCTACAAGGCTTAGAAACTTTAAACTTGCGTATGGAACGTCATACCTATAATGCGCAGAAAGTGGCGGAATATTTGCAAGCCCATCCTAAAGTAAAATGGGTCAACTATGCAGGACTGAAAGACCATCCTCAACATGGTTTGGCACAAAAATATGTCAAAGGTCAGCCCTCTGCAATTTTATCCTTTGGGGTACAAGATGGTCGTGAAGGTGGGACGCGCTTTATTGATGCGCTACAACTGTTTACACGCTTAGTCAATATCGGTGATGCAAAAAGTCTGGCGTGCCACCCTGCCACCACCACTCATCGCCAATTGAATGAAGTGGAATTAAAATCTGCTGGAGTGAGTATTGATATGGTTCGTCTTTCTGTCGGCATTGAACATATTGATGATCTGCTTGCTGATTTAGAACAAGCTTTAGCCAAGGTCTAAGCAACCGATCAAGACCTCAAAAGAGGTCTTGATTTTTCAGTATTATCTCTTGGAATTTAAATGAAAACGTGTTAGAAATTAACAAAATATATATCAAAAATAGAGCAATTACTCTATTTTTATTTATAAATTCAAAGACTTATTTATAGCTTTTTTCATTATATCCGCTATCATTATCCGTGTGAGTTTTAGTCAACTCATGGAATAATGTGAACTAAGTTCTCCAATAAAATAAAGACAATTTAGAATTTAAGTGAACTAAATTCTAATCAGGGAAACACAGCGTGAAAGCAAAATTAGAGAAACTCTTTCAGGACCGTATCCACGGCAAAACCGTACTTATTACAGGTGCATCCAGCGGAATTGGATTGACCACAGCACATCGCCTAGCTAATGCAGGTGCACATGTGCTGCTCGTCTCGCGCACCAAAGAAACTTTAGATGAAGTCAAGGCGGAAATTGAAGCTAAAGGCGGTAAGGCCTCTGTATTTCCATGTGACCTTAATGATATGGAAGCCATTGATGCGGTCTCTAAAGACATCTTAGCGTCTGTAGAACATATTGATATTTTAATTAACAATGCAGGTCGTTCAATTCGTCGTGCCGTCCATGAATCACTTGATCGCTTTCACGATTTTGAACGCACCATGCAACTGAATTATTTTGGGGCTGTACGTTTAGTCCTGAACCTATTGCCACACATGATGGATCGTAAAGGCGGTCAAATCATTAATATCAGCTCGATTGGTGTTTTGGCCAATGCGACTCGCTTCTCTGCTTATGTCGCCTCTAAAGCAGCCCTAGATGCATTTAGCCGCTGTCTGTCTGCAGAAGCACATGCGCATAAAATTGCCATCACCTCAATTTATATGCCGCTGGTGCGCACGCCAATGATCGCGCCAACCAAAATGTATAAATACGTCCCTACGCTGTCTCCTGAACAAGCAGCCGACTTAATTGCTTATGCTATTGTGAAGCGTCCAAAGAAAATTGCCACCAATCTTGGTCGTTTAGCATCCATTACCTATGCCATTGCTCCAGACATTAACAATATGCTGATGTCGATTGGCTATAACCTGTTTCCAAGTTCTTCTGCATCAATTGGAAAACAAGAACGCCTCAATTGGGTACAAAAGGCGTATGTCCGTCTGTTCCCAGGTGAACATTGGTAAGATCCAAATATTCAAAAAGCCTGTCAAAAGACAGGCTTTTTTATATCTTTATTTTTTATTTCAGTCTCAACATATTTCTGCATAAGGCTCAGGATCACTATTTAAGATGCTATCAACCTTTAGGTTTCCAGAAAATTGACTCGACCTGTTTGCACATCGTAAATCGCACCCACAATTGCAATTTGTCCTTGCTGTAGCATCTCTGCTAATACCGCACTGTGTTGCTGAATATATTGAATGTTATACAACACATTCAGCGCTGTAACTTGATCCAAGAAAGCTTTACTCAGCTCACGCGGCTGCATAATCTGATACACGCTGTTTACCGATTGCATTAATGGCCCCAACACATATTGAATATGCGGCATCTCCTTCACCTCCGCAATCTGTTTCTGCTGTAAGCGTAATTGGCATGCACTACTGACTGCACCACAGTCGGTATGTCCTAGCACCACAATCACTTTAGAGCCTTTGGCCTGACAGGCGAACTCAAGCGAACCTAACACCTTTTGTCCTGCAATATTCCCTGCAATCCTTAAACTAAACAGATCTCCAATCCCGACATCAAACAACATTTCTGTTGGCGCACGCGAATCCATACAACCCAATACTGCTGCAATCGGGTGCTGACCTTGATCAGCCGTGACGCGAATCTGACGGTAGATATCCCGTTGCAAACGATCATTTTGAACGAAACGCTCATTACCTGCTTTAAGTAAATCAATCACTTGTGATGGACTCAATTGACGCTGTAATTCGGCTGTGCTGATATCAATATCTAGGACTGCATCATCCAGTTCTTGATAATGTTGTTTAAAGCCCATCAATTTCACATCAACCTGACGTTTCAGTGCAGTTTCAGCTTGATAATCCTGAATGACCTGATAAATATCCGCATCAATCGTTTCCGATTGTGTGGCGTCAATAATTAACTGTTCACCTGCATGAATATGCTCCAGTGCTGAAATGAGGGCGGAACGATTCAAAAAAGTGACTTGTGACGGTAGTTCAATACGGGTGACGATACCATGCAAATGATTCTCTTTATAAATTCTGACACCTTTATAAAAGTTGCCGTACAGAATAAAAGCCGCACTGCAAAATAACCCCACCAAAATACCCATTAGCAAATCGGTCAGTAAAATTGCTATCAGGGTAATAATAAATGGCACAAACTGTTTCCAGCCCTTTTGATACAATTGCTGAAACAACTTAGGATGCGTGAGTTTAAAGCCCGTCACCAATAAAATGGCAGCCAATGCAGATAAGGGAATCATATTCATCAACGGCACAAAACACAGCACAGCCAACAACAGCAATAGCCCATGAATCACACTGGAATACTTACTCCGTGCTCCTGAATTGGCATTGACTGAACTACGGACAATCACCGAAGTGAGTGGCATCCCCCCGACAGCGCCCGAAACCACATTGCCAATGCCTTGTGCCCACAATTCACGATTTGGAGGTGACGAGCGTTTATATGGGTCTAACTTGTCCGCCGCCTCCAGATTCAGCAAAGTTTCCAAAGAAGCGACCACGGCTAAGGTCAGTGCTCCTGTATAAATTAAGGGTTCGGTTAAATAACGCCAGTCAGGTCCCATTAATACTTGCTCAGGTGCCTGCCAAATGTTGGGTAATTGGATTAAATTTGACGTACTCACTGCCCAAGGAGATTGAGTGGCGACTAGCAGATAATTGATTCCTGCTGCTAAAACGACGGCCACCAAAGCTGAGGGAATATTGTATTTTTTGAGAGGGCTACAATCCCACATCAAGATCAGCAATAAGCTGAATAGGCCAATCAGTGCAGCACCAGTATCGACTGTGGCAAACACAGTGTGAATTTGACCGCCCCAGAGCTGTTCCCATGAGAAATCGGAAAAACCCAACAGATAGGGCAATTGGCTGAGAATTAGAATAATCCCAATAGCTGCCAAAAGCCCCAAAATGACATTGTTAGGGATAAAATTGGCAAAGAACCCTAGCTTGAGTAAACCAAAGCCAATTTGCAGTAGACCTGCAAAAATAATACACAATAAAAAAGCGGCATAATTGCCGCCTAATTGATCCAATTGTACCAGAATTACAGCCGTTAGCCCTGCTGCTGGACCCGCAACGCTAATATGTGAACCACTCAATAGTCCAACCAATATACCGCCAATAATTCCAGAGATAATCCCTGAAATAATTGGAGCGCCTGATGCAAGAGCAATACCTAAACACAGCGGTAATGCCACCAAAAACACCACTAAACCTGACAAAGCATCCCTGATATGGAATCGGTTTTTTCTTTCTAAAGTCAACATAGTTAAACCGTTTATAATGATCAAATAGCAAAAAATTTACATCTGTATATTAATATCCAGACGCCCTCAATCTTGTCGGACAATCTGCTGTGTTAAAAGTGAAGTTCTGCTGTGCAGTTGTGACGGTTTATCAGCTTTTAATATTATTTTTGTTGATCTTCAGATTCGGCTCATCTTGAAATTTAAAATGCGACCACACATCAGTTAAAAATATATAGTGATATATTTTTAAGCATAAAAAAACCTCCCATTACAGGAGGTTTTTCTTCATTGAACTAAGGCTTATTTTGAACCTTTAATCCCTGCTTGTAATAACAATGCACCTAAACCACCGATCTTATTCTCTTGGGGTTTATTGGCTTGCGGTTTTTGACCACCTTGACGCTGTGGACGCTCACCTTGTGGACGCGCTTGCTGTGGGCGTTTACCTTGTGGCTTACGTTCAGCACGCTGTTCCTGATTTTGCTCACGACGCGGTGCTTTAGCTGGAGCTTCAGAACCTTCTGGACGCATTGACAAGTTCACACGGTTACGCTCTGCATCAACTTGTAGTACGCGCACCTGAACAATTTGACCAGGTTTCACTACTTTGTGTGGATCAGAAACAAACTCATTGGCCAATTCAGAAATGTGTACCAAACCGTCTTGATGTACACCCACATCAACGAAAGCGCCGAAGTTGGTCACATTGGTCACGACACCTTCAAGCTGCATTCCTTCAGTGAGTTGCGCAACTTCTGTAATGTCTTCACGGAATTTAGCGGTACGGAATTCTGGACGTGGGTCACGGCCTGGTTTTTCTAATTCGCTTAAAACGTCTTGAATGGTTGGCAAACCAAACTGTTCATCAGCAAAATCTTCTGCCTTAATTTGACGAATAATTTCGCTGTTGCCAATTAAGTCTTTCACAGTGGTCGCTTTGGCAGTCACCATTTTTTCGACCAAGCCATAGCTTTCAGGGTGCACCGCAGAGGCATCTAGTGGTTCGCTACCATTTTGAATACGTAAGAAACCTGCCGCTTGTTCAAAAGTACGATCGCCTAAACGAGGCACTTTTTTCAGGTCTTGACGGTTGTCGAAACGACCATTTTCTTTACGGAATTCCACGATTTGCTGTGCAATCGCTTTATTCAAACCTGCGATATAACCCAAAATTGCAGCAGAAGCGGTGTTTACATCAACACCAACGGCGTTTACACAGTCTTCAACCACAGCATCTAGGGTTTTGGCTAAACCAGTTTGATTCACATCATGTTGGTATTGACCGACACCAATTGATTTTGGATCAATTTTGACTAATTCAGCCAATGGGTCTTGTAAGCGACGCGCAATTGAAACCGCACCACGAATCGACACATCTAACTCTGGCAATTCAGCCGAAGCCAATTCAGATGCGGAATAAACCGATGCGCCCGCTTCACTCACCGTCACACGGGTAACCTTAAGTTCAGGGTGTTGCGCCATCATTTCTGCAACGACAGCTTCTGTTTCACGGCTTGCTGTACCATTGCCAATCGCGATTAAATCGACATTGAACTCGTGGCACAACCGCGCTAATTCAGCGATTGAACCCGCTTTATCTTCTTTCGGTGCAAATGGATAAATGGTGCTATGTGCAACCACATCACCAGATTCATTCACCACAGCCAATTTCACCCCTGTACGAATACCAGGATCTACCCCAAGGGTACAACGGCTGCCTGCTGGTGCAGAAAGCAATAAGTGACGTAGGTTTTCAGCAAATACTTGCATCGCTTCAGCTTCGGCATTCAAACGCTTTTCAGTCAATAATGAATGTTCGATGCTTGGACGCACTTTACCTAACCAAAACAGTTTCGCAGTTTGCTTTAAAAAGTCTTGACGTGCTTGTGGCTGAACCTGATCTAAATTGTATTCAACTTCAATACGAGCCAAAGGTGCAGCATCTTCGCCATCGATCTTTAAGCCCAAAACATTTTCTTGGCGACCACGTAACATCGCCAATAAACGATGTGAAGGGACTTTGTTTAGGTTTTCAGAGAAATCAAAATAATCGCGGAATTTCTTACCGACTTCTTTTTTCTCTTCACTTGCCACCAAGCTTTTCAGTACTGCTGTTTTAGCAAAAGTGGTTTTTAACTCTGTAGTTAAAGCAATATTTTGTGCCCAGTCATCAATCAGAATGTGCTGGATCGCGTCAAGTTGGCTTTCCAAATCTGGGTATTCTTCATGACTAAAACCAGCCAAGGCTTCACTTGGTTCAACTGCATCTTGAAAGATTTTTTCTGCAATTGGACCCAAGCCCGCTTCTTTCGCTTTAAATGATTTACTGGTGCGCTTTGGACGGTAGGGCGCGTAAATTTCTTCTAAAGCATTTTTGGTTTCAGCAGCTTTTACACGTGCCAATAAATCATCTGACAGTTTATTTTGTTCTTTCAATGATTCAATGACTTTTTCGCGACGCTCGTATAAATCTCTTAAATAAGCTAAACGTGTATCAAGCTGACGTAATTGAATGTCGTCTAAACCTTGCGTCACTTCTTTACGGTAACGTGCGATAAATGGAACGCTTGCGCCTTCATCGATTAGTTTAATCGCAGCTTCAACCTGATTTGAACGTACGGCAAGCTCTGTTGCCAACTGCTGAACTAAGTCAGTCATCGTGTTTGATCCCACAAGGATAAGTTCTAAAAGCCATGATTATAAAGACCAAGACCATAAAATCCACAACTGTTTTATTAAATTTCATTCTGATTGAATTTGCCAATTTTCGATTTTTTCACCATTCGCACACTTTTTTTGCATATTCAGGCAAAGAACTACAGTAAATCAGGCGTTAATCCGCTATTTTAGATGTATATATTTGGTATCTATGTCTTGATTTTATCTGCGATATTTGTTGCTTTAGAACATAGCAAATCGATATAAATGAATCGTATACTCCTAATGATCTCTCGACCCCGTATACGATGACAATAAAGAATAAGGAGCACACATCATGAGTTTAGTTGTACCTGCAGAACATGGCGATGTTGTACATGCAGAAACTGATCGCGTTGAACGCATTCTCGTCGTAGATGATGATGTGCGTTTACGGACACTGTTACAGCGCTTCTTGGAAGATAAAGGTTTCGTGGTGAAAACAGCGCACGATGCCACCCAAATGGATCGCTTACTCCAACGCGAACTATTTTCCCTCATCGTGCTCGATTTTATGCTTCCTGTGGAAGATGGCTTAAGTATTTGTCGTCGTTTGCGCCACTCAAATATTGATACGCCAATTATTATGCTGACCGCTCGAGGTAGTGATTCAGACCGTATTGCGGGTTTAGAAGCGGGTGCCGATGATTATTTACCTAAGCCATTTAATCCGAATGAATTGTTAGCCCGTATTCGTGCGGTATTACGTCGTCAAGTGCGTGAAGTGCCTGGCGCACCAAGTCAGCAAATGGAAGTGGTGAGTTTTGGTCCATGGTCTTTAGACCTCTCCACACGCACCCTCACTCGTGAAGGTCAAGTGGTCACACTGACTACGGGTGAATTTGCTGTACTTAAGGCCCTCGTACAACATCCGCGCGAACCTCTCACTCGTGACAAATTAATGAATTTAGCGCGTGGACGTGAATGGGGTGCCATGGAACGTTCAATTGACGTACAAGTCTCACGTTTACGTCGTCTAATTGAAGAAAACCCAGCCCGTGCCCGTTATATCCAAACGGTTTGGGGCGTCGGTTATGTTTTTGTTCCAGATGGTGCTGAATAATTAAAACTCAACGAAATTCTTAAACCATGTTTAAGAATTTCGTGACATCACCATTCGCAAGTTCGAGGCAGGAGATTTTAAATAAAAATGTTTCTGCGAGAATTCAGGTGAATGCTTGTATCTGTCGAGTTTTGCGAATGGAAATGGTTTTGCCTACTTTTGCCAAAACAAAAGTAGGTCGAACCAAAGGTTAAAACTGGAATTTAAATTAATCACAGTAAGACCCTGCAAAAACTTCACCCTGTTCTTAAATTATGGGGAATTACCGTGAAATTAGATCCGATCAACCCACAAGAATTTACCGATTTTGTTAGCTACTCAGAAAAGAAGCGCACTTCTTCGGAACGTTTTTTCGATAAAATTAAGCCACGTTCGGCCGCCATGCGCACCACAGTACTGGTGTTGTTTATAGTGTTCTTTAGCTTATTCATGTCGTTATGGTTCTTCTGGAAAACCCTGTATTTACCTGAAATTCAACAACATGCAAGATTTCTTGCCGTTGAACTGGAAATGATCAATAACCCGCGCTTAAAGATTTATCATGACGATGTGCAACTGGATATTGATGAATGGCTCAAACAGCGCGTTGGTGTGGAATATGTCACCGATCCTAATGAATATCCAAGTGTCAAAGATAAGCTAATAGCCGATTTCTTTACCAATCGTATTGAACATCAGCTCGCCAAAGAGTTGAAAATTAAAGACGTCACCGTTTATTTCCAGTTTAAGCCCAGCCCCAGAATTTGGGTGCAAACCCCAGAAATGAATGGACACTGGGTTCGTGAACCGCTGAAAACCTATGCCAACTATAGCCCTGAATTAATTCTTGGTTGGTTACTGGGCATCCCGCTCATTTCCGCTGTCATTATTTTAACGCTGGTTCGTCAGTTGAACCGTCCATTGCGTCGTTTGCAAAATGCTGCCAACAGCTACAGTAAAACAGGCACTGCACCGTACTTAGAAACCAATCATGGTCCACAAGAAATTCGTGAGGTGAATCAGGCATTTAATCATATGATTTACACGCTAGATCAGACAGAACGAGATCGTCGTATTATGCTGGCGGGTATTTCACATGACTTACGCACACCTCTCACACGTATTCGCCTCAGTGCAGAAATGATGCCAGATGATGACTTCCTGAAAGAAGGTCTGATTTATGATGTGGAAGATATGGATGCCATTTTGAATCAGTTTATTTCCTTTATGCGCGATGGCTCAGATGAAGTCCTACAAGCCACGGATATCAATAATTTATTGCAGGAATTGGTCATTCAATTTAAACCTCTTGATGTTCGCTTTAGCCCGCAAGAGCTGCCCTTAATTCAAGCGCGTAGTCTGTCACTGAAACGCTTAATTGGTAATTTAATTAATAACTCCAAACGGTACGGCGCCGAGCCTGTCGAGTTATCTGCACGGGTGGAAGGCGAGCATATTTTAATTAGTGTTGCCGATCATGGTGAAGGCATTCCAGAAGATCAAATTGAAGACCTCATGCAACCATTCGTGCGAGGCAATGCCGCACGCACAGTTCAAGGCAGTGGCTTAGGACTGGCGATTGTGAAACGTATTGTAGATATTCATCAAGGCAAACTCCTGATTCACAATCGAGAGCAAGGTGGACTCGAAGCCATTATCTTACTGCCGTTACCGAAAGAAGAACCTGAAGAGCAGGTCATCATCAATCCCATTGAAAAATTAAAACAAAGCATTAGCGAACACTTCTAATTTCTTCGCTTATCCTGCAATGGTGAAAGCCGTATTTCTAAACTATGGACTTTCACCTTTCAGCAATTGATAGCTTTACTCATGCCCTTCTGATCAATCCTTCAACAAGAATTAAGTGAAATTTCTAGCTTATTTAAAACGATTTGCTCCGTTTTTTAATCTAAATTTTTCTGTATCGTGATGTTGTGCTCCTTAAAACATGCCATTTGTAACAAATTTTGCGCTAATTTTGATCAATAACCGTACAGTCAGTATTAAAAACAACCGAATAGTTATGACATATCCCTCATAAAATCAATTGATTAAAAATTATCAAAATTTGTTATACCTGCATTTTTCTAAAAAATTAGACCTTAGCCTAACAGGTATGCAAAATGCGTTTTCTGATGGGTACAATCCCTATCAGTTTCAAAATTCCAACGAGAGTAAACCATGTCATTAGATCGCATTCGTTTAGCTTCACTACACGACAAAGTCATCAGCGCAGAACAAGCTGCGGAATTCATCCAAGACGGTATGACCGTAGGTATGAGTGGCTTTACCCGTGCTGGCGAAGCAAAAGCTGTTCCATTGGCTTTAGTAAAACGTGCTCACACGAACCCATTAAAAATCACGTTAATTACGGGTGCGAGTCTAGGGAATGACCTTGACAAACAATTGACAGAAGCGGGTGTTTTAGCACGTCGCCTTCCATTCCAAGTAGACAACACTTTACGTAAAGCCATCAACAATGGCGAAGTGATGTTCATTGACCAACACTTGTCTGAAACTGTTGAGCAAATGCGTAACCTTCAGTTGAAAAAGCCAGATGTAGCGATCATTGAAGCAGTGGCGATCACTGAAGATGGTGGCATTATTCCAACAACGTCTGTGGGTAACTCTGCAAGCTTTGCAATTTTTGCTGAAAAAGTAATTATTGAAATTAACACCAATTTAAGCCCAGCATTTGAAGGCTTACACGACATTTATATTCCAACTTACCGTCCTACACGCCAACCAATTCCATTGACTCAAGTGGATGAGCGTATTGGTACAACTGCGATCAACATCGATCCATCTAAAATTGTCGGTATCGTATTTAACAGCGAACTACACGACTCTCCGTCAACGGTAACTGCTCCAGACGATGAGACACAATCAATCGCGAACCACTTAATCGCATTCTTCGAAAAAGAAGTGGCTGAAGAACGTTTACCGAAGAACTTAGGCCCGCTTCAAGCAGGTATCGGTTCAATCGCAAACGCCGTATTGACAGGTTTGAAAGATTCAAACTTCGAAGACTTAATCATGTATTCAGAAGTACTTCAAGACTGTACGTTTGAATTGATCGATGCAGGTAAAATGATTTTTGCATCAGGTTCTTCAATTACCCTTTCTGCAAAATATGGCGAGAAAGTATTTAACAACCTTGAAGCGTATAAAGACAAATTGGTGCTTCGTCCGCAAGAAATTTCGAATCATCCAGAACTTGTACGTCGTTTAGGTATTATCGGCATCAACACTGCACTTGAATTTGACATTTACGGTAACGTGAACTCAACGCATGTTTGCGGTACGAAAATGATGAACGGTATCGGTGGTTCAGGTGACTTCGCACGTAATGCACACTTGGCAATCTTCGTGACCAAATCAATTGCAAAAGGTGGCGACATTTCTTCAATTGTTCCATTTGCATCACACGTTGACCATGCAGAACACGACGTAGACATCCTTGTAACTGAACAAGGTCTGGCAGATCTTCGTGGTTTAGCTCCACGTGAGCGTGCTCGTGCGATTATCGACAACTGCGCACACCCACTTTACCGCGATGCACTAAACGATTACTTTGATCGTTCATGTGCAAAAGGTGGTCATACTCCACACTTACTTCGTGAAGCATTGTCTTGGCACTCTAACTTCGAAGAAACAGGTCACATGCTTGCACCTCAAGCACAAGCAAAATCTGCTTAATTTGATCCGTCATTAAAAACGCCCCAATCGGGGCGTTTTTTTATTGGCTGAGTTTAGAATTTAAACCATAACAACTTAATGTGGCGTCAATAAAAACATCTTCATTAACCCATCAACATTCATCTGTTGCTCGATTGTCCCAATTGAAACCACGCCCAAATTCAACTGAATTTGAGGGGCTTGCTGTAAATACTGAATAGGACTATTCGAACTCACGACAGGATCAATCATGCGATATAAGCCCAGTCTAGGATCCTCCGACTGTAATCCATCGGCAATTGAATAGACCTGCAATAAAATCGGTAAAGGTAAATCAAAAGTTGGAATGCGTTCAGGAGGTAAAATTTCTTGTGAAACTCGTGCCGTGTCCATCAATGCCCATTGCTGCGGTGCAGCTTCAAGTTTCATCAGATAATGTTCAAAGATTTGTTGTCTCACGTCATCAGGTTGGGATTGAATATCCCCAGTTTGAAGACGTAAATCTTGCTCTGTCAGTACGGAAAGATCAGATAGGCCATTGGCATAGCCATGACTCATCAACAATACACTCAAAGCCAGTGCATTGAATATTTTGGGAGAGAAATACATGGCAAAATATCCATTAAAATTTCTACTTCTCTTATTTTAAAACTCGGCGAATAATTAAACAGTTGTTTCCACGTAAAACGCTCATTCAGGCAAGTTCAGCAGCAGATTGACGCCCTACCCGTAACAAGACAGGAAAACTCAACTTCACACGTGGATTTCCCTGTGCTGCCAAGCACTGACGTATATTCTGCAATGGATCTTGCTGGTGCTGTCGCTGATAGTGCTGTACGCCTGACCATGTCGCTAAATACTGTAACAGTTGCGTACTGCTCCATGTGTAGCCTAAGGCTAAGGCAGGAACAGCCAACTCCTGAAAAGGAAAGGGAATGGTTTGGTAATGTTCATCAATATAGTGCCGCTCTGGATCCCAATAACCTTGTAGCGTTTTGAAATAGAGCTGCTGTAACGCATGCTGTAATTCGACATCCTGCAATTGAATCAGACCATAGCCAATCACGGCAAGCACGCCTTTTGGTTTCAGTACACGCTTTACCTCGGCATAGAAGGTCGTAAAATCGAACCAGTGAATGGCTTGTGCAACACAAACCAAATCAACTGATGCAGATGCACAAGGGCTGTGTTCCGCTGTGGCTTGTAAATAACGCACATTCGCAAATACAGGAGCCTGCTGGAGTTGCTGCTCGCTCAAGTCTGTCGCGAGCACCTGCGCAAAATGAGGCGCAAGTAACTGGGTGAATTGCCCCGAACCTGCCCCACAATCCCAAGCCAATGCTCGTTCGGGCACATAAGCCAAAATAGCATCAAGAATTTCTGTCGAATATTGAGGACGTGCTTGTTGATACAATTCACTATTTGCAGAAAATAAATCCTTGACCATGCCCCCTCACTCCCTGCCATTTTTATTTGAAATTTAGTCATGATTGTACAGAGCACAACTTTTCTTTGCGCATAAAAAAACCCTCAAACATTGTTTGAGGGTTTTTGAATATGGTGGCGAGACCCAGGATCGAACTGGGGACACACGGATTTTCAATCCGTTGCTCTACCTACTGAGCTATCACGCCGATGCCGTGTATTAAGCCTCATCTCAGTTGATTAGTCAATCCTAATCCATAAATTTTTGATCAATCGGATATTTTTCAGCCAAAAAAAATCCCTGATGGGATCAGGGATTGAAAACACAAATTCGGTTTTAAAATATATGGTGGCGAGACCCAGGATCGAACTGGGGACACACGGATTTTCAATCCGTTGCTCTACCTACTGAGCTATCACGCCGATGGGGCGTATTAAAGCGTTTTAAGATAACAGCGTCAAGCACATTTTTACAAATTTTGTGTCAAATGATGGGTTTTTCAGCAAATTTTGAGTTGTTGCCATAAAACTTCCCCCCATTCTCATGCATAATTTAGGCTTGCATATAAAAAGGCAGCACCAATGCTGCCTTTTTATTCAATTCATACAGGTGCAATGCCATTACTGCTCCATGATTAATTCTGTTTAGCCAGGTAATTTATTTAAATGGGCCAAACAGCGATGGATCGCACCACAACCGGGTTCAAATATTTTCACCCCTTTGGCTTCTTCCATTCGGCATACTTCCGCCACCAAGCGTTCTGCAACGCCACGACCACGATTCGCAGGATGCACCACAATATACTCCAGCGTCTTACTTTCACCCTGCCCTGTACACCAAATCGCACCTATCACTTTAGTATTAAATTCTGCGGTGTAAACTAGGGTATACTGAGCTAAGTTTTGTTCAAGTTGTTCAATGGCATCTTGCCCATCGCCAAATTCTGGGCTGGTGTCATACAGTCGCTCAAGCTGGCTGCGCATTTCTTCATTTTCTAGTGAAGTATAAGCATGTACGGTAATAGGCATTGATAAACCCTCCTGAGCAATCTAATATGCGGTGATTTCGTCACGGCGAAAAACATTTTACATCAATCATTTTTGACGTTTTTGAGGAACGTGTCTATGACAGAACGTATCAGTGAAGTGGTAAGAAATACCAACGAAACCAAAATTCGAGTACGCTTAAATCTCGATGGTACAGGTCAAGGCACTTTAAACACTGGAGTTCCTTTTTTAGACCATATGATTGATCAAATCAAGCGCCATGGACTATTTGATATTGATATTCATTGTGATGGCGACTTAGAAATTGATGATCACCACACGGTAGAAGACTGTGGTATCACGCTTGGACAAGCATTTGCCCAAGCATTGGGCGATAAAAAAGGCTTGCGTCGTTATGGACATTTTTATGCGCCACTGGATGAATCTTTAAGCCGTGCTGTAGTCGATCTGTCTGGTCGTCCGGGTTTATTTATGGATATTCCATTTACTCGTGCCATGATTGGTCGTTTTGATGTCGATTTATTTTCTGAATTCTTCCAAGGTTTCGTCAATCATGCCCTTGTAACTGTGCACATTGACAACCTCAAAGGCAAAAATAGCCACCATCAAATTGAAAGTGTGTTCAAAGCCTTTGCTCGTGCATTACGTATGGCGTGTGAGGTTGATCCTCGCGCTGCCAATACTATTGCCTCAACCAAAGGTAGTTTGTAATGACCCGTATTGCACTTCTTGATTATGGCATGGGCAATTTGCACTCGGCGGCAAAAGCACTGGAACATGTCGGAGCGACTGTTGATGTCACCAATGATCCGAAACTGATTGCTCAAGCAGATAAAATTGTATTCCCGGGTGTCGGTGCGATGCGTGACTGTATACAAGGCATGCATGAAGCCGGGATTGATGAAGTGGTGCGTAAAGCCGCATTTAACAAACCTGTTTTAGCCATTTGCGTAGGTATGCAGGCACTGATGCAGCACTCTGAAGAAAATGGCGGCACGGATGCGCTGGGTATTTTTGAAGGTGCCGTCAAACACTTCCCAGACATGGATGGCTTAAAAGTGCCACACATGGGCTGGAATCAAGTGCATCAGGCCGATCCAAACCATCCAATGTGGAACAACATTGAACAAGATGCGCGTTTCTACTTCGTGCATAGCTTCTATGTCGAACCCAAAGACAGCAATATTGTGGCTGCGACCTGTGATTATGGCATTCAATTCTGCTCGGCCATTCATCAAGAAAATCTATTCGCGACACAGTTCCATCCAGAAAAGAGTCATACGGCTGGACTACAATTACTGAAAAACTTTGTGGAATGGGATATTTAATTCATTTCTGCATCTCTTGTATTAAAAAGCTCAACTTCGGTTGGGCTTTTCTTTTAATATCGGGCTATCACAGCATAGAAATATATAAAAAATGATTCAATTTCAATTTTTTCCTCGCTCTCATCCAACAACACCAAAACTCTTAGAAGTTACTCAGGTTTTCGAATGTTACCTTAGTAATATCAACTCACAAATACATCAGCTCTCAAGCAATGAAGTACTTCTTATTATTGCAAATGGTCTTGAGCAAATCGGATTCAAAGTTGAAAAAAGTAAATCTGCCGAAGATAAAATCCCTGTTCCAGTCCTATACGGTTACAACAACAAAACTTCTAAAAGTTTCTTAGCCGATGCAATTCACTTTGAGCAAAAAATCGTTGTTGAAGTTGAGGCTGGTCGTGCTGTTGTTAATAATCAATTCTTAAAAGATATATTTCAAGCCAGTATGATGGTTGATATTGATTATCTGGTTTTGGCTGTACGAAATACTTATCGCCAATCGGATGATTTTCAAAAAGTCTATCAATTCTTAGACACACTATATACATCCCAAAGAATCCAGCTACCCTTAAAAGGAATATTAATCATTGGTTATTAACTTCAAATCTTTTGCCAATCAACATGAAAGGCTATAGGCTAAAGCATCATCTTAGGCACTTATTCTATGGATAAGCTAGATTTATCATTAATCCCCAGCAAAGAACAAATTCAACAATTGCCTGTTTTTCAAAATTTGGCACCCGAGCAGATTCAACTGATTTCCAAGCTAGAACAATGTCACGCCCTGCAAGATGAACTCTTTTCCGCCCCTTTATTTGGCTTTGATTCCGAATCTAAACCCACCTTTCGTAAAGGTGAAGTTGCAACAGGACCGCATGTAATTCAATTGGCAACCGCCGATCAGGCGTATGTTTTCCAAATTAGCCCCGCCATTTTGGACTTTTTAACCCCAATTTTTGAAAATCCTGAACAACTTAAAGTTGGCTTTGGTTTAAAAAATGATGCGCATCTGTTTCGTAAAAAAGGCATTCATTTCAATCAGGTGCTTGATCTTGCCAAAGCTTTTACTGCATTTGGCATCACCACTCCCGTAGGCGTTAAAAATGCGATGGCATTACTGTTTCAGGTCAATTTTCCAAAAAGTAAAAGTGTCAGCACCTCGAACTGGAGTAAATTTCCTTTAAGCGCGGCACAAATCCAATATGCGGCTGCCGATGCCTATGCCCCTGTGCTGATTTATCAAGAATTACAACGTTTAGGTATAACTTTGCCTGCTGCACAACATAGAACGAAATAAAAGCAACATCTTGCTTAGATATTTGCCAATACTTTGCTAAGATTGCGGCGAATAAATTCTATAAGATCGGGTAAGGAGCGAAAGCATGCTGATCATCCCTGCAATTGACCTGAAAGATGGCAAATGTGTCCGTTTAAAACAAGGCCGTATGGAAGACGATACCGTATTTTCTGATGACCCTGTGGCAACTGCACAGCATTGGGTTAATGAAGGCGCACGTCGCTTACATTTGGTCGATTTAAACGGTGCTTTTGCGGGTACCCCGATTCATAAACCTGTGGTTGAGGCGATTGCCAAAGCACAACCGGAGCTGCCAATTCAAATTGGTGGCGGCATTCGTTCACTGGAAACCATTGAGCATTATTTAGATGCTGGTGTGTCTTTTGTGATTATTGGCACCAAAGCGGTGCAAGAGCCTGAATTTGTCGAAGAAGCCTGTAAGAAATTTGCGGGTCATATTATTGTTGGTATTGATGCCATGAATGGCATGGTCGCAACCGATGGTTGGGCTAATGTCACTGATGTGAAAGCCACTGATCTGGCAAAACGTTTTGCAGATGCTGGCGTATCGAGCATTGTGTATACCGATATTGCCCGTGATGGCATGATGCAAGGTGTAAACGTGGAGCAAACCGTTCATTTGGCACAATACTCAGGCTTGCCTGTGATTGCGTCTGGTGGTGTGACCAATTTAGATGACGTACGTAACTTAAAAGGTCAACCAGGTATTCTGGGTGCCATTACAGGTCGTGCCATTTACGAAGGTTCATTGAACTTACGTGAAGCACAGCTATTATTGGATCAGCAAGCGCTTTAAATCCAAGCACTAAAAAAGAGGTCAAATGACCTCTTTTTTTTCGCTGAAGATTAAATTCAGCCTATGTGCTTACTTTAGTAAATCGCATTACGAATAAATTTAAGCGGAGCTGAAGCATGATTGATATAACGGTAATCAATAGTACTGGCATACACGATTGATTCACCTGCATGCAACACTTTCACCTCACCTGCCAAATCTAAGGTGAGCTCTCCTTCAATCACATACAACATCTCACGATAGCCTTCTGGGTCGGGTTCGGCACAATATTGTTCATTGGGTGCCAAAGTCCACGTCCAGAGCTCTACCTTTTTGCTGGCAGATGCGGAAGCCAAAAGTATTGCTTCACTTTGGGCTTGTGTTCCTTGCCATGCTAACGCATTCACAACCGCTTGGCCGTGTTGTTCAGGCGCAGCAATCATCTGGGCAAAATCCACCTCAAGTACATCAGCAATTAAGCTCAGTTTTGCCAGACTAATATTGTCTTGTCCAGTTTCCACCCCTGCCACCATGCGCCGACTTAAACCTGCCAAATCTGCCAATTGCTGTTGACTTAAGCCTTTTAGATTACGGTAATGGCGAACATTTTGACTCACATATTGTAAAACCGCAGGATGCTTCATATTGGCATTTCAAGAAAAATTTGAGCAATATATTGCACAAAAAATAAAAGCATGACAAGCTATGTGCAATATACTGCACACAACTCCAATGATCGCTATGTTCAATGCACGTTTTGGCTCCAATGCTCCTGTGATTGCCCTGATACTTATTACTTTTATTTGGGGCGGTACATTTTTGACCGTGAAATATGCCCTTAATTTTAGTTCACCAATGTTTTTTGTGGGTTGCCGTTTTGCCTGCGCAGCAACCATTATTGGTTTGCTCTCTTTTAGGCAACTCAAACACATTACCGCGCAAGACTTATTCGCAGGTTGTATTATCGGCTGTATGCTCACTATCGGTTATGGCACGCAAACTGTGGGTTTACAAACCATTAGTAGCAGTGAATCGGCATTTTTAACCGCATTGTATGTGCCCTTAGTCCCTGTATTGTTGTGGTTAATTTTCCGTAAAGTCCCACATTTTATGATCTGGATTGGCGCGTTCTGTGCGTTTATAGGCTTGGTTTTATTGACGGGTAATGGTTTCCATGCAATCACTTTAAATTTTGGTCAGGTGGTGACCTTACTCGGTGCAATTGGGATCGCATTGGAAATTATTCTGATTGGTTATTTTGCCCCAAAAGTAAATTTAGGTCGGGTAACAGTCATTCAACTGGCGGTGGCTTCTTTACTGGCCTTTGCCTCAATGCCGTTGGTAGGTGAACATAGCATTCCCAGCTTTTCATGGCCTTTGCTCAGTATCGCGATGGGTTTGGGTCTCGCCAGTGCCTTGATTCAGTACGTCATGAATTGGGCACAACGTTCGGTAGATCCATCGCAAGCGGCCATTATTTATGCAGGCGAACCCGTTTGGGCAGCACTTTTTGGACGCCTTGCAGGTGAACGCTTGGCACCATTGGCTTTATTGGGCGGTGTATTGGTGGTTTTTGGTATCCTCATCAGTGAATGGAAACCCAAACGCTTGAAATCCAAAACAGAAATTGAACAACTCTAATGACGTAAAAGAATGAAGTCGATTGCTGCCCTCAATCGACTTCATCATCACGTGATCTATTTAGAATGACACCATTTTTCCTGGATTCATCATGGCACCAATGCCATACATACTTTTCGCAATCGGAATTACAATCGGTGCCAATGCACGACCCATGGGAATATTCATGTGTTGAATTTTGGTCAGCATTTCAAAATCATCTGACAGCCCCAAGAAATCATCGGCAATGGCTTTCCCAATCCGCACCGTTTGCGCGACGCCATGCCCACTCCAACCCTGTACCGCGTAAATCGGAAATTGATTGCCAAATTTACGACTGTCAGTAGCCCCATTCACGGTTAAATCGGTGGTTCCGCTCCAAACAAAATCGAGCTCGACCTGTTTAAGTTGCGGAAATACATGTTGAATACGCCCTAACAAATAATCATGTGTTTGCTGTGCATTCCAACATGAGCCTGTGCCTTCTCCCCCAAACAATAAGCGGTTTTTTGATACACCACGGTAATAGTCAATCTGAAACTGTGTGTCATAGACGGGGAGATCCGTCGGGAGCAAGGCTTTTAAATCAAGTTCTAACGGCGCTGTGGTACACACATAGGTATAAAACGGGATGGTGGTTTGTTTACGTTCTTCCAATAGTGTAAACGACGCATGATGCACGGCCATCACCACACTTTTACGCGCTTTAATTACGCCGTTTTCCGTGGTGACATAAATACCATCGGCACGTTCTTGTATGGATTGCACTTCAGTTTGCTCATAAATTTTGCCACCATTTTGACAAAAGCCATACGCCAAACCACGAGTCAAGGCTAAGGAATGAATATGCCCCCCGAGGTGATCCAATAAACCACCGAAATAATGTTCGGAAGCGACATGTTCACGCAATTCATCCTGATTTAAAAGCGACGTATGGGTTTCTTGCAAATACTCACGTGCTTGCATTCCTGCGCGCAAAGCATCTAAATGCCCCGGATGTACCGCAGCCGTAATGTGACCGCGTTTGCGTTGCAATTCCAACTCATATTTGTCACAAATGCCGTCAATTAAAGACATGGCTTCGGTGGACGTGAAATGCCATAACTTTTTAGCATCTTCAAAACTAAAGTGTTCCACCATAGTCTCGGCTTCCCAACGTGCCAAGCCGGGAGTCAGTTGTCCGCCATTACGCCCAGATGCAGCACTGCCAATACGGTTTTTTTCGACCAGTACAGTGTCTACACCTTGCTCTGCCAAATGCAAAGCCGTCGATGTCCCCAATAATCCTCCACCAATAACTAAAACATCACAGACCATATCGGCATTTAAAGACGCAAATTCATGCCATGTTTTTAATGAACTTTCATAATAGTTTGCAGGATGACTAAACTCACCACGCTTCGGATTAAGCCAATTCCACTCTTTACCACTATGTAAAGCATGACTGGCCTTATACTCCACGTCATTTTCAAATATTGGTTTATTTATCTTCATGTCATTCACACTCTCATTTACTTTATTTTCATGTCAAGCCTAATAGGCATTTTCAATCACAATGTTTTGTCTTTTCAGTCTTTTATAGATAAATAATGCAATACCGACAGCCAACCAAGAACATCCAAACATCAAGGCATTACGCTCTAAATTCAGCCAAAGCCCAATCATGACCGTCACCGATAAAAGCGGCAGAATCAGGTTGAAAAATTTGTTCTTCAACCCTTGTGTTTGTTTGTCACGCAAATAGAATTTTGCAAAGACCGAGAAATTCACTGCGGTAAAGGCAATTAAAGCACCAAAACTAATCATGCTCACCACTGTCGCCAACTCTAGGAAAATGGCCGCCAGTGAAATCAATCCAATGGTCAATACGGCATACAACGGTGTGCCTAATTTAGTATGTAGCTGTCCAAACGTTGCTTTGGGGAAAATGCCATCCTTCGCCATGATATGAATTAAGCGTGAAGCACTGGCATGCGTCGCCAAACCTGAAGCAAAAGTATTCATAATTTGGGCGCACAAGAAAACGGCTTGAAATAAGGCTCCGCCGACATACAGTACGATTTCAGGCAAAGCTTCATCTGGTTTGTTAAAGCGGACATTGCTTGGGAAATACAATTGAATAAACCATGAAGCTGTGAAGAAGATGGCACCGCCCACCAATGTGGTGAGCAACACCGCACGTGGAATATTCTTTTTCGGATCTTTGGTTTCATGTGCCAATGTAGTCACGGCGTCGAAACCCAAAAATGAAAAACATAGAATAGATGCACCTGCAATCAAAGGTAGAACCGTGGTATCTCCGTTAAATAAAGGAGCCAAGGTCAATACATGGGCATAACCTTGTTCTGAACCCACGCCCTGAATAACCAAATAAATAAACACCACCATGAGCAGCAACGGCATCAATACAAAAAGCAGACTTAAATTTGCCAAGAAATTAATGCGGAAGCAGTTAATCAGCGTCACGATGCCAGTGAACAAAGCGACCCAAACCCAATACGGCACACTTGGAATCACAGCTTCTAAATAAATGCCTGCCAGTAAAGCATTCACCAAAGGCAGCAAAATATAATCCAGCAATGAACACCAACCCACAAAGAAACCCGCTTTTGCTCCGCATGACTGGGCAGTGTAATTATAAGCTGAACCCGAATCTTCACTGATTCGACTGAAACGTGCGTAACTAAACGCAGTTAAGAGCATCGCAAATAGCGCCAAAATATAGGCGAGTGGCACGCGACCTTCGGTCACCCCCGAGACGATACCAAAAGTATCGAATACTACCATAGGGGTCATGTACGCTACACCAATCATAATGACTTGCCACAAGGACAACGATTTTAAAGAAACTTCTGTTCTTTTCATTTAAATGCCATTTACATATTTTATTTAACTTAATTATTTTTTTGCAACAACTATGCCATATAATATAAAAAATCTTATTTTAAAATGAGACAAGTTAATGCCTAGATACTCTGTTGAACTACGTAAAGCTGCAATTCAAGCCTACAAGATAACCGACTACAAAGTAGCGGTATGCAAACAATTCAACATTTCCCGTGTCACCCTTGATGCTTGGATCAAACTTGAAGAAGAAACTGGAGATCTTGTACCCAAGCCGAGTGAAAAGCGTGGCGCACCAAGTCATATTAAGGATTGGGATAGCTTTCAAGTGTTTGTTAAGAAAACGAAATTTCAGAATATTAGTGGCCTAGTTCCGCTTTTTGAACAAGAGTTTGGCTATGCAGTTTCATATGCGGTTTTGGTTCGCGCGATTCATGTTTTGGGCTTACGTCGACGTCGTGGTCGGTTTTATTCTTAATCATTTTTTAAATAAATTAAACTTACTTATTAATTAAATAAATGTACATATATGTAAAGTTAATTTATTAAAAATGTAAATTAAAATTATTAAAAATTTAAATCTTAAAATAAAAAAAGTAACTCTTAATTATTAAAAACGTAAATTTATTAATAGAAATATGTAAGGTTTAATTATTAAAAATGTAAATTATTTACTAAAAATTTTAAACTTTAAAACCATCATGTAAAATTTACGCCCCAAAAAATCCCAGCTTGGGGCATAATACTGCCAAGCAGTGGT
Organism: Acinetobacter sp. AM; assembly: GCF_003105055.1. NCBI lineage: Bacteria > Pseudomonadati > Pseudomonadota > Gammaproteobacteria > Moraxellales > Moraxellaceae > Acinetobacter > Acinetobacter sp. AM. Next base: position 46,547 of record NZ_QETG01000003.1, read on the forward strand.
GCACTGGGTCTCAGGATCGGGCAAAAAAAAGAGTGGCAAAAGCCACTCTTTTCATTTGAGATTTCATCTCACTTCAAACCAAATCTAAAGCTCTCGACTTATCATTTGCTAGAAGTTTTTTTAAATAGGTTGATTATCATTTAAAGTGATAATGCCGCGAATAGCACGATAGACAATCCAAATCCATGACAGTGCAATCACGCTAATACAAAAGATGGTACTGCCCAAAGCAACACCAGCAAACAAATCTGGGTTATTTCCAGTAAAGAATAAGAAAAAGAACGGCACAAATGCAATCACGTTCCAGAACAAATACCACCAGAAACTTCGGATTTGCCAGATAAAATGGCTTTCGAAGATTGAGCCACGAACATCATTGAGTTTGACATAATTAATAATCAAGGCGATGAGTGCCAATAAGCCACCTGTAAAAATCGCAATGATGTAAAGGACGTATAACACCAGCGTTAAGCTACGATTAGGATCCTGATCAATGGGTTTATTCATTTTTCTCCCCGTATTGTTAAAACTCCCTCTCTAGATTGGCAAGCTATTTAGAGGAGAGATCAGCCATAAAATAAGTAATAGATTTAAGGCTATAGTACAGAAATACACCTTCCTGAAAGGTTGTTTTTGTGTTTTATGTCGCAGCTTTTGCTGGGCTAACCATGCCGCTGGCCACCCACCCAAGAAGGCCAAAACATGCAGTGTTTGTTCAGGCACACGACGCCCACCCAATTGTGCGGCTTCTTTATCTTGTGCATAGAACCAATAACTTGCTGCATTCATCAAGCAAATCAATAACAACACTAAACCACTCAGCAGTCCCGCAATCACTAAAACGGCCAAAGCCACAAAGTAAGCCATACCTGCCAATTGCATGACGGAATGCTTTTGTGGCGGAGTCGGCTTGGCTTTGGGCTTCTGACCTGTTTGTGAGGCTTTTAAATACGTGACCTGTTGTGCGCGAAAGCGCCCCTGACCATCCAACAAGACCATATATTCCAAGGCACAGCCAACAATTGGACGCGGACCAGGTCGCGCGAAGTCCTTAATATGTAAGAACACCCGCTCTTTATTGGTCTCATTGGGTTGAATAAAGCCGTAGCCTTTATCATCAAACCATTCTACCAAGCGTCCCTGATCTCGCATGTGATCTTCCTTGTTTAACCATTTACAAATTTTAAGCGTTCAATCAGCATATTACGCATTTCTAAAGGGTTTTTCTGCAAAATGTCATCGCCTGTACGCCCTTCAGCCGCATTTTTCTGTGCCACTTGCAAACGCATCATCCAGAAACGACCTGCTGCCATCGCCAAATACAACTCTAAACAGGCTTTTTCATCTTCAGTGAGAGGACGAACGGTTTGATAGGCGGTAAGGAAGGCCAAGGCTTTTTCTTCATCTAAATGCACCTCTGGATATTCAGTACAGAAATCATTCAGGGTAATTGCGATGTCAAACAACAACTCATCTTTGTTCAATTCATAAAAATCGAGAATACCTTTGAGTTGCTCCCCTTCAAATAAGGTGTTGTCACGGAACAGATCCGAATGAATAAAACCTTTTGGTCGATCTGGATAAATCGCGGTCATGGCATCATACAAACCGAGCAATTCATTCAACAACACTGTATCTGCCGCGTTTAGCGTGGGTTTAATTTCGCGTGACACCTGACGCCAGTATTGATGGTTACGGTACTGGGCACGTTCAAGTGGAAAATCCTGCAAGGCCACATGCATTTTGGCTTGTGCTACAGCAATCGCTTCCACCTGTGCCACAGAAGCTGGCATCGGATGTTTACCCATTAAACGCGGTGCAATTTGGGCAGGCTTTTGTTTAATAAAGTGAATGGCTTGTCCTGAATGTTTTAACGGTACAGGCACAGCTAGACCTTGCTGTCCTAAATGTTCCAATACAGGCACAATTTCACCCGCACCATGTTCATCCATCTCTTCAAATACGGTTAATACATATTGGCTTTGGTCTTCACAGACCAGAAAATAGTTTGTATTTTGAATACCTCCTTGAATGGGAATCAGGTCAATCACCTCTAATCCATAAGGTGCTGCGAAGTCCTGAACTTCCTTTAAAGTCAAAGTGGTATAAACCGACATAGAAAACCTGCGAAAAATCTTACATAAGTTTGATAGAATACCTTTTCAATCTACCAAGGTGTAGCGCTTGTGTAGGTGAGTTTCATAATCGGCTGTAATTATTGGAAAAAATTATGCTAGCTAAACGTATTATTCCTTGTCTCGACGTCGACAACGGTCGTGTGGTGAAAGGTGTACAGTTCCTTGATATTCGTGATGCAGGTGACCCTGTTGAAGTTGCCCGTCGCTATAACGAACAAGGTGCCGATGAAATTACCTTCCTTGATATTACTGCTACACATCATGGACGCGACACCACTTACCGTACAGTAGAACGTATGGCAGAAAGCGTGTTTGTTCCGCTTACAGTCGGTGGTGGTGTCCGTAAAGTCGAAGATATTCGCTTATTATTAAATGCGGGCGCAGATAAAGTGAGCATTAACTCCGCAGCCATTTATAACCCTGAGTTTGTCCAAGAAGCATCTCAACGCTTTGGGGCACAATGTATTGTAGTTGCCATTGATGCGAAAAAAACCGCAGAAAACAAATGGGAAATTTTCACCCACGGCGGTCGTAAAGAAACAGGCATTGATGCGATTGAATGGGCAGTGAAAATGGCCAACTTCGGTGCGGGTGAGCTTTTAATCACTTCGATGGATGCCGATGGAACCAAAGCAGGTTATGACCTTGGGCTGATGCGTGCCATTAATGACCGCGTCACTATTCCAACCATTGCTTCTGGTGGTGTAGGAACATTGCAACATTTGGCGGACGGTATTTTAAAAGGCGGTGCTGATGCCGTACTGGCAGCATCCATTTTCCACTTTGGGCAACATACCATTCCTGAAGCGAAGCAATATTTGGCAGCACAAGGCATTGAAATGCGTCTTTAAGCAGGTATTTAATGATCTAAAAGAGCGCCTAGAGCGCTCTTTTTTATATACCGATCCTGCAATAAAAACGCTTATTAATGGCTCCTAACGAATCAAGCAACCAATAAAACGATTTTAAATATCATCAAGCAGGATTATTGCTGCCAGAATCATTGAGCCATTGCGACAGCGTCTTGCTGCTGCACAGCTTCATTTGCCTCAGTTTTTAACGCTAACCCAGTCACCATATTGTTTTTCTCTACCCATTTGGCAGGGAAATAACGTAGCGCCACTTGATTCAATCGCTTGGCGAGCACTTGTGGCAAGGCAATACCCAATGGATTCTGCTCTTGCAAATTCGCAGCCGAAATCACCCGTGTTCCCAATAAATAATCAAACCATGGCTTGGTCACACACCAGTTGGCATCCTGATTGGCATTCATATGATGATCATAATGCCACGGTATTTTCTTCATGGCCCATTCAGGTTCTAAATGTGCTCGACGATGGATGTAAAAATAATTACAGGCACTATATACCGCTGCGGCGGCCATCCCTTTTGAGATGGGATAAAACAAGGCACTACTCACCCCTGCGGCGACCAGTAATGACATCACTTCATTTTTGGTGCGCCAATGTGGCAAACCTTCCACATAGCTATCATCATAAAATTGCTGTTTGCGCACCTCTCGATGATGCTCCCAATGTGATTTCATGCTTAAAGGCACTGGGCTATAACGAGGTTGACCTGCACGATGAGTACCATGTAACAGATATTTATGCGCCACCCATTCAAAACCATTTGCAACGACCAATCCTGCTAAAAATCCTTTCCACATAATTTATTTCTCCATTCATAACTTGAATATAGAAAACTGAATGTGATAAATATTGACCATCTACACCCTTAATATTGACAAATCACGACAACAAAAACACATGATGCTTACTCTGAATGATTATACAGGCTCCGTCTATGGTGGACTGGGACACCTGCTGTATGCCTATAGTCAAGCTCAAGGTCTTGTCATTCAGCCGCAATTGCTGAAAGTGCAAAACCTCGAACGCTTTGATTATCGTATTTGGCATGAATTATTGAATGAATTACAGCAACAAGTGCCTCATCCTGCTCTCGGTTTAGAAATTTCAACCTATGTACAAACGAAACATTTGGGCATTCTGGCTTATCTCGCCCTCGCCTGTGACACTTTAGGCGAAGCCCTCAGCCGTTATCATGATTTTCATCGTCTGATTTATGATGGTAGTCCACTGCAAATTGATCTATCTACCGATTACCTTGCCATTCGCTGGGGCGAATTACCACAGCATCTGACCACGCAACTCACCGACGAAATTGCGATTGCCTTGATGGTACAGTTTTTAAATCAGAATATGACGACACATCCTATTCAACTGCATGAAGTGCATTTCCGTCATGCTGCTCCGAAAAATAGTCGACTATATGAACAGTTTTTCCATTGTAAAGTGCGCTTTTCTCAACCTGTTACGCAGGTCTTGCTCCCCGTTGCCGAATTAAATACACCCTTGCAACAAGGCGACCACACCTTACAGCAGTTATTAATGCAGCAAGCACAGGCACTATTAAAGCAATTGCCACATTCAACCCAGTTAGATCAACGTCTCCAACAAGCCATCCTCACGGGTCTACAGAAAAACCAATACCAAATTGAGCTGATTGCTCAACAGCTCAATATTTCAGTTCGACAACTGCAACGTTATTTACAGGCTCAAGGCAGTAATTATCAACAACGTACTCAACAAGTCCGCCAAATGCTCGCAGAGCAATACTTACAAGACCCTCATCTCAGCTTACAAGAGATTGCCCTACTTTTGAGTTATTCCGAGCAAAGTGCTTTTCAACGTGCGTTTAAACTCTGGACTGGAAAAACGCCTCAACAATTCCGTAAACAATATCTACAATCCATATAAGAATTGACAAAAATAAGTATGCTTTTTAATCATTTTTACATTGAGTCATCTTATATTTTTCGTTAAAGATAGACTGTCGTGCTTTAGAACAAAAAATCATCATAACGAATAATACTGGAGATGAAGATGAATAAATATCTCGCCGAACTGCTCGGCACATTTTGGTTGGTCTTTGGTGGCTGTGGTAGTGCCATCTTTGCCGCAGCGTTTCCTGAACTTGGTATCGGTTTTGCGGGGGTTGCCCTCGCCTTTGGTTTAACCGTCTTAACTGGTGCTTATGCCTTTGGGCATATCTCTGGCGGACATTTCAATCCCGCCGTCAGTATTGGTTTATGGGTGGGTCAACGTTTCGATGGCAAAGACCTGTTGCCCTATCTTGCCGCTCAAGTGATTGGCGCGATTTTGGCGGCTTTTGTGCTGTTCCTGATTGCACAAGGACAAGCTGGTTTTATGGGGACAGGTGCTTTCGCCAGCAATGGTTATGCCGAACTTTCCCCTGGAAAATATGGCTTACTTTCAGCACTGATTATTGAAGTGGTACTGACGGCATTTTTCCTGATCGTGATTATGGGGGCTACTGATAAACGTGCACCAGCAGGTTTCGCACCCATTGCCATCGGTCTCGCGCTAACGCTCATCCACTTAATCAGTATCCCTGTCACCAATACCTCGGTGAATCCGGCCCGCAGCACAGGCGTCGCCCTGTTCGCAGAAACGGAAGCATTGCGACAATTGTGGTTATTCTGGCTTGCTCCAATTGCAGGCGCGGTCATCGGCAGTTTAATTTATAAATTTGTTGCACAAAGTAAAACGACTTCTTAAAAAAAAGCCAGTCGATCTAACGCTCGACTGGCTTCCCTCAGGTTTGAGTATTTATAAGAATGGGTTTTCAATGTCCTGAGTCGCAGCATGAATGATTTGTTCTGGTAAGTCTGGTTCTGCTTCCAGTGTTGCCACAATCGCATTTAAATAGGCCTGCAAGGCTTTTGCTGCGGCTAACCCTGCCTGATCTTTGCCTATTTGCAAATTGCCATAAATATTGACCCGATCTAATTGATTTTCTAAGGTTAAATCATGAATTGCATGTGATTCTGTGTCATTTTCAAAAGGTTTAAACATAATCACCTCGGAGCCAATACTTCAAATGGATGGGTATTTTTCTACTTCACCAATTGCAACATATACTGCAATAACGCTTCAATCAACTGTTTCACAATCGCATCTTGCGTGTCTGCATCCAGACTAGGGGTCGAACTTGAGGTGGATTTACTGCTGCCAGAACTAAAGCTTTTTTGGGCTGCACTAATCTTTTCCGCAGAAATATCTTCTGCACACTGGCTTTCTGCATCCCAATGCGAATAGGCAATCTCTTGTTTGGCTTTCACCGCAGTCGCGGTCAGCGGCAACTGATAGGTATTACGCTTTTGCTCTTCAGTCAATTGTGGGAATAAATTGACCCCAATTTGTTCTTCCAAATAACATACACTGACAATTTTCACTTCTTGCGAATTATTGTTTGGTGCGTAATACACCCCAATGGCTCCCGTTTTTGGAATATAAACTGCCTTATACACGGCAGTTGGTACCATAACACCTTGTCCAATCACTTTTAATTTTTTGCTGGTAAACGTTGGGCCCGATACCACATACACAGCAGTCTGATGTTTGGTCACAATGGCACGTGTCGCTTCTTCCAGTTTACGCCACACTTCCTGATTGTTTTTAGGTGCTTGCGGCACCATATTCGCCAAAGAGAAACTGTCAAACTGCGAAGTTTTATTCGGCATGTCGGCATTCGGTGCCATATGACCTCGGTCATAGCCAGAACCACGATAATCTGACAAAGTCGCACGATATTGCGCTGGAATCCGCTCCTCTTCATGGAAGCTGTCTTCACGTGGAATTTTTTGACTTAACCGCTGTGGTGTTAAGGCTTCTGCCACCCAGAGTGGCGTTTTGGACACTCCAGAATACATTACATTAAAGCCGTTAAAACACAAAGCATAGCTCTGTTTTTGTAAGCTTTCTTTGTTTAAATAAGGAGGAACATCTCGATAAAACTGATCGAGACAGGCCGAGTTTGATGCACTCGGTAAAGACAAAAACTGGCTAATTCGCTCTTGTCCAAAGGCAATGGCAAAACTCCCTACGGCAACCACTCCCAACACCACTTTTGAACTGTGCTGATTAAAAAACCAAGGAAAGGATTGCTTTGAACTACGTTTTTTACTGGCCATTACTTTATCAAACGACTGATTTTGCAGGAGCTTAACAAAGCCCTTCTGTAGAAGTATATCTAGATGTGACTGATCGTTTAACAATTCAACAAAATCGTGACAAGCAAGTGAAGGTTGTAACAAATTGTCTGATTTCATCAGGTGTTTAAGTAGCTTATCGATGCAATTGGGTAGATTCCATTGTCAGCCCAATTTTGAATGTGCCAAGGTAATGGCACAACGAACAGTCACAATAAATCACGGAGCCATGATGTCGTCACATAATTTAATTTCAGCAACAGTTTTAGCCTCTGGATTATTACTCGGCTTCAGCAGCGTCAGTGCGTTTGCAGAACCCACAGTACAGGCAGGTGAAACGCTAGAAAGTTTGTCACAAGCCAAAGTGAGCACCAGTATTAATGGACAACCAGGATCCATTCAGGAATTGATTCAATCTGGACAAGTACGTTTGGTCAATACCGAAAATCATCCTACAGCATCCAGTATGAGCGCAGTTCCGAATAGTATCGAGGATGCATCCGCAGTTGTACCCAATGAGGCCATTCCCCCTGCACCACAATTAAGCTCTTCCGCGAGTCAGCCAATCAATAGTCCAGATACAGAAATCACAAGTCTGCCAGAATCAGAACAAAACCTTGAAGCACAGCCAATACAAGCCCATCCAGAACAGATGCCTGCCGATGCTCAATCCGAAGTCGCACAATAACTAACGCTACTGCAAAAACATTCCAATCTGCATAAAAAAACCAAGGACGATGCCTTGGTTTTTTTAGCGCTTATGTTTAAGCAAGAGCGAAATGATCAGATTTCAATTTGACTACCCAATTCCACCACACGATTCGGTGGAATTTGGTAAAAGTCGCTGACGGGACTGGTGTTTCGCTGCATCGAAATAAACAGCTTTTCACGCCACGGCGCCAAGCCATCACCCACAGTACTAATAATACGTTCACGCGAAACAAAGAAGCTGATTTGCATTAAGTTATATTCGAGTTCTATCGCTTGATAGACCGCTTCCAATGCCATTGGAATATTCATTTCATCTTTAAAGCCGTAGAACAATTCAACGCGATAAAAATGCTGATTCATGGTTTCCACGTGGAATCGATCTTGATCGGGAACATAAGGTACATCCTGAATTTTTACCGTCAAAATGATGTTCTTTTGATGCAAGACCTTATTGTGCTTCATGTTGTGTAACATGGCATGTGGCACAACTGTTGGTGTCCCAGTGAGGAAGACCGCTTCCCCTTCGACCCAGTTTGCCTGTTCACCAATACTCTGCACAAATAAATCGAGCGGAAGCGTATCTTGTTGCAGCTTGGAAAAAGTCAGTTCACGACCATCTTTCCAAGTCATTAACAACATAAATGCAATTCCGCCAATCAATAACGGCACCCAACCACCTGACAGAACTTTTAGTGACGTGGCGCTGACCAAGACCAAATCCAGCAATAGAAATGGTGTAATCAGTAATGCGAGTTTTGGCTTACTCCATTTCCATGCGTAACGTATGAAAACGGCAATCAATAAGGTATCGCAGAGCATGGTCATGGTCACAGCCAAACCGTAAGCATGGGATAAACGCGAACTGGTTTGGAAGATTAGAATTAAAACAATAATCGCTGCGAGCAAAATCCAGTTCAGTAAAGGTACATAAATCTGCCCTTGTTCCGAATCCGACGTGTGCTTAATGCTTAAACGTGGCAAATACCCCAATTGAATGGCTTGGCGTGCCAAGGAGAACACCCCTGAAATGACCGCTTGAGAGGCAATAACTGCAGCCATAGTTGCCAAGAAAATCATTGGGTACAATGCCCATTCTGGTACCAATAAATAGAATGGGTTTTCAATGGCATTTGGGTCACGTAGTAATAATGCGCCTTGCCCTGCATAGTTGAGCAATAAACAAGGTAAAACCACAACAAACCATGCCAAACGGATGGGAACAGGACCAAAATGTCCCATATCGGCATATAAAGCTTCACCACCCGTTACGGTTAACACCACCGCGCCCATGATAAAGAATGCCATCATCGGGTTAGTAATAATAAACTGGATGGCCCAATGCGGACTGAACATCCCCAAAACCAAAGGCGTTTGAATAATGCTGGAGATGCCTAATAGTCCAAGGGCAAAAAACCATAATAAGGTTAAAGGGCCAAAAAACTTACCGACAAAAGCTGTGCCATATTTTTGCATCACAAACAAAGCGGTCACGATACTAATGGCAATGGGCACAATATAAGGATCAAGTGCATCAGTCGCGATGGACAAGCCCTCTACTGCTGACAACACAGAAATGGCAGGGGTAATAATCCCATCACCAAAAAACAGCGAGGCTCCAATAAAGCCAATGGCAATCAACAATAATTTTTTGCGATCACTAAAATTGGTATTGCGTAGATTAAGGGCAAGCAAGGCCATAATGCCACCCTCACCATTGTTGTCTGCACGCATGACGATTGCGACATATTTGATGGTAATGACCAATGTCATTGTCCAAAAGATAATCGACAAAATACCCAAGACATTCTCAGGGTTAATCACTAATCCATGTGCAGCATGGAAAGATTCTTTTAATGCGTAGAGTGGACTGGTTCCGATATCCCCAAACACAACCCCTAATGCTGCCAAGGTAATCGCAGGCAATGCGGCTTTTTTTGCAGAACTTTGCATAAGCTTGTCTTCAATTATCGACACTATTTTTGCAAATCATATCATTGAGCTAAAACTTTTGCTTGAATTCAATTGTTTCACCTTGTCGATGGCTATATTTTTCGATATTATCCTCCGCCATGGTGAAGTGTCCGAGTGGCTGAAGGAGCACGCCTGGAAAGTGTGTAAACGTTTATAGCGTTTCGAGGGTTCGAATCCCTCTTTCACCGCCAAATTGAAAAGAACTGCAATCCAAGCAGAGATGAAAGGCTTGAATCTACAAGGGTTTAAGCCTTTTTTATTGCCTACGCAATTACAGGCAATCTGTTGCAATCTTGCTATAGCTGGGGGTATAACTGGGGGTATAATATTTTACCCCTAAAATTATACCCCTCAACCATAGACGATATATTTTAGAACGACGATATATTTCTATATTAGAGCTACTTTAAAATTTGAACTTAATCATCCACTTTCCGAGTTTTTTCTACAATAATGTACTCATTTGGAATAACAATCTGTTTTTCAATATTTCCCACTTTGTAAGACACCAAAGTATTTTTACCAATGCCCTGAAATAACACTTTTACATCCTTAAATATAAAGGTTTGGTCTTGGCTAAGCGCTGAAGTCGTCGTTTTAGGTCGATCAATTAAATTGGCATACGGTGCTTTAATATACAGTGTCGTTTTTTCTATACTGACACCTGTTTTTTGCATCGTATAATTTAAAAATACTTGACCAATATCCCCAATAAAAAACATAGGGGCCAGTGGAATCAGAATAAGAAAACAGGCAATTTGTATACTGTCTTTAATATGTGTTTCTAATCTCTTTAATTTAGTTCTTGCAAATGTTTTAAGATTTTCACTCGCTTCAGGATCGTCAATAATATCTTTTAAGTTTTCGAACTTGTTGTTAAATTCTTTGATCTTAAGTCGATTAATATAAAAAGCATAAGAAAACAAGGCGATAAAGCTGGCCGTAATCACTACATAAAGACTGATTTCCCAATGCAACACCAATAAACCACGAATAAGATATAAAACATAAATGGAGATTGCTAAAGTGCTTATGCTGATCTTTGGGAAAGGCAACTTTTTTCCAATTCTTATATGAGCAGTTAAATACTGATCTACTGTATTAAAAATGAGGTACACCACAGGCATTAAAGAAACGCCAAAGATAAATAGCACCATGCTTAATCCAGCATAGACAATTGAACAAGCAACAAAGATCAATAAAAAAATGAGCGTATCACCAAAGCTGATGTCGGAAGGGATATAACCAATGGTGAGAAGATAAGCGACTAAACATAATACCCCAATTGCTATAGTCGCTTTTATGATAGTCAGTCCTACTTCATGCCACTGGGTAAAATTATTTAAAAATCTTGTTGTTAAGTCATTCATTCGTGATTTATCCAATTTCTGAGAATGGAATATTAAAATGAATAATTCAAAATTTAAGCAATTTATTCAGATCAAAAGCTATAAAAAATCCCCCAATACTTTGGAGGATTTTCTGTACGGATTGAAAGCAAACTTACACTTGCACACTCGCCTGACGCTGTTGTCGTGAAGGTGGTAAAAGCTCTTCAAACATCTGCATCAGTTTAGGGTTTTCAGTTTGCCATTTCGGCTGTTTATCCTTATCAATCAGCAAAGCCCGTACACCTTCAATCATGTCACCCTGCTCAAACCAGATATCTTGTAAATCTCGTTCTAACTGCATGCATTGCTCTAAAGATAGCCCCCGCCCAACATGCTGTAGCTTTAGACTGATTTGCTTGGCCAACAAAGAACGTTGCTGCAAATTTGCCAAGATTTTTTCAGCCCAATCCATATAGTCACTCTCTAATGTATGGGCTAGGCTGTCTTCAATGTGAGCCAATTCAGTATGTGAGAAATGCTGTCGAATCGCCTCTTCATACTGTTTTAATTCACTGGGTGCAGGTTCTTTTAAATAACGCACGATCATCTGCTCAATTAACTGTTGATTCAACTGGGGTGCCTGTGCCAACTCCGTTTGCAACTGTGCCAAGTGGTCACTTGGCACCAAATAGTCAATTAAATCTAGATGCAAGGCATCGCTACTGCTGATTTGTTCCCCAGTCACCGCCATATACACGCCGATATCATCTAAACGAGACAGGAAATGGGTTGCACCCACATCGGGGAAAAAGCCAATCGCGGTTTCTGGCATGGCAAAACGAGATTTCTCACTGCTGACAATAATCTGACAAGCTTGCGCCAAACCAAAACCACCACCCAAGACATAGCCATCTAAAAACACTATGACAGGTTTCGCATATTGGCGCAGGCTCTTCAGCATATGATATTCATCTGCAAAATAGCGCTGATAATTGGTGGTTCCATTTTGATAACTGTCATAGAGGAAACGAATATCGCCACCTGCACAAAAAGCTTTCGGGCTATTGGAGTTAATCAAAACAGCTTGAACTTGATCATCCTCACGCCACTGTTCTAACTGCTGACTAATGCCATGAATCATGCTTAAGGACAGTGCATTCAGATGACTCGCGCGATCTAGCGTAATCACGCCTAAATGCCCTTGGACACTAATCTGTAAATTATTTTCCATGCGCAGACTCCTTCTTTATTGATTTTTAAATTGGGCTGGTCGCTTTTCCACAAAGGCTTTCATGCCTTCTTTCTGGTCTACAGTTGCAAAAATGGAATGGAAAGTACGACGTTCAAAGCGTAATCCTTCACTCAAACTCACCTCAAAGGCGCGATTAATGCTTTCTTTAATCATCATGGTGGCAGTGAGGGATCGCTGTGCAATTTTTTCCGCAGCCTCTAAGGTATAGGCCAATAATTCCTCTTTCGGTAGGACGCGCGCCACTAAACCACTTTGTTCTGCCTCAACCGCGCCCATTTGCCGTGCGGTTAAACACATTTCCATGGCTTTGGCTTTACCCAAGGCCAAGGTTAAACGCTGCGTTCCGCCAATACCCGGAATCACACCCAAAGTTACTTCAGGCAAACCAAACTTGGCATTATCCGCACAATAGATAAAATCGCACATCAAGGCCAACTCACAGCCACCACCCAGTGCATAACCACTTACCGCAGCGATCAAGGGTTTACGACGCTGCGCAATCCGATCTGCCAAATGGAAAAAGTCATCAAAATAGATATTCGGGAAATTCAGCTCGGCCATTTCTTTAATATCAGCCCCTGCAGCAAAAGCTTTTTCAGAACCTGCCAATACCATACAGCCAATTTCAGCATCGCGTTCAAACTGGTCTAAGGCTTGGTTAATTTCGGCAATTAGTTGACTGTTTAATGCATTTAGTGCTTGAGGACGGTTCAGGGTAATGACCCCGACACCCTTGCGCTTTTCAACTAAAATCGTGTCCCACTGTAAGTCTTCAATGAATGTTTTTTCCCACTGCATGTTGCGATCCTTCTTCTATAGACCCATGCACATATCTCTTTCACATCTCGTGATCACTCACATGTGCAAGGGTCAGTTTTTTCAATATTGGGTTTATAAACTACGGGCAATCACCAAGCGTTGAATATCACTGGTACCCTCGTAAATCTGACAAATCCGAGCATCACGATAAATGCGCTCAATCGGAAAATCTTTCAGATAGCCATAACCGCCAAAGATTTGTAAGGCATTTGAACAGACCCGCTCGGTCATTTCAGAGGCAAACAGCTTCGCCATCGAAGCTTCGGTTAAACACGGCTGACCCGCTTCTTTTAAACGCGCCGCCTGATGTACCAACTGACGTGCTGCGGCAATTTCTGTCGCCATACTGGCCAGTCGGAATGAAACTGCTTGCTGCTCAAAAATTGGCTTCCCAAAAGCTACACGCTCTTTGGCATAACGGGTGGCTTCCTCCAAAGCGGCTCGCGCCAATCCGACGGCTTGAGCAGCAATGCCAATGCGTCCGCCCTCCAAATTAGACAAGGCAATTTTTAAGCCTTCGCCTTCTTTGCCCAACAACATACTTTTGTGTACACGCACATCGGTCAAAGCAATTTGGCAAGTGTCAGAGGCATGTAAACCCAATTTTTCTTCGACCCGAATCACTTCATAACCCGGCGTATTACGCGGGACTAAAAAGGCACTCATGCCTTTCTTTCCTGCGCTCGGATCGGTCACGGCAAACACGATAATCACGCCTGCATTGTGTCCTGAAGTAATAAATTGCTTGGCACCATTGATAATGTAATGGTCACCATCTTTCACGGCGCGGGTTTTAATGGCTGCAGCATCAGAACCGGTATGTGGTTCAGTCAGTGCAAAAGCCCCGATCATTTCCCCTTTGGCTAAAGGCACCAGAAATTGCTGCTTTTGTTCTTCGGTACCAAATTTCAAAATCGGCACGCAACCCACCGAATTATGCACACTCATGATGGCCGATGTTGCGCCATCCGCAGCGGCAATTTCTTCCAGCGCCAGTACATAAGCCAAGTTGCCTGTTGCCGAACCACCCCATTCTTCAGGCACCAACATCCCCATAAAACCCAATTGCCCCATTTGCTGTAAGGCTTGCGCAGGGAAAGTCCCCTGTCGATCCCACTCACTGGCATGCGGTTTAATTTGTTCTTGGGCAAAACTTTTTGCCATGTCCTGAATCAAGAGTTGTTCTTCAAAAAACATGCCTTGTCGATCCCACTCACTGGCCGTCGGTTTTATCTGGTCGTGATCAAAACTTTTTACCATATCCTGCATGTGAGCTTGTCCTTCAGTGAATTGCATAATTTCTTTCCTTACAATATCTTAGCTTGCAGCAGTTGCCGTTGTTTGTTGCTTGGCAATTTCCTGATTGCGCAGTAAAAAGCGCTGAATTTTTCCACTTGGTGTTTTTGGAAGTTCAGTCACAAACTCAATCAAACGCGGATAAGCATGAGCAGATAAGCGCTTCTTCACAAATTGGCTCAGTTCATTTTCAAGCTCAGCGCTGGCTGCACTTTCACCTGATAAAATCACAAAAGCTTTAATCACTTCTGTGCGCTCAGGGTCAGGCACACCGATCACGGCTGCTTCAATCACTGCATCATGTTCCAACAAGGCACTTTCCACATCAAAGGGCCCCACACGATAGCCCGACGTGGTAATCACATCATCACTGCGTCCGACAAAACTCATGCTGCCATCGGCATGTATTTCAGCGGTATCACCCGTTAAATAATAATGTCCAATAAATGGCGATTTACGACTTTCTTGATAACCGCCAAACCACATCATCGGAGACTGGCTTATGTCTACAGCTAAAATTCCTGGGGTATCTGCACCCAGTTCATTACCCTGTTCATCTAGTGCCACAACACGATAGCCGGGACTGGCAAAACCTGCCGAGCCTGCTCGAACCTCATGTTCCAATGCATGATGATTACACACCACCATCCCGACTTCGGTTTGGCCATAATGGTCAAAGATTGGTGCATCTAACACTTGCTTGAACCAGCGAAACACTTCAGGATTTAATGGCTCACCTGCACTGCTGACCACACGGAATTTGCCGTGCAATTTCGTCATTTGTTTTGGATCGGCCGCCATCATCATGCGGTAAGCTGTGGGTGCACCTGCCAAGTTATTCACGCCATAATCATTTACAATCTGGCATAAACTGTCAGCAGTAAATGCGCCTTCATAAAAAATGGTCGGATGACCCAATAAGAGCGGACCAGTGATGCCGTAATACAATCCATAGGCCCAACCCGGATCAGCAATATTCCAAAACGAATCTTCAGCTCTTAAACCAATCGCATCTTGCATATAGCCACCAAATGCAATTAAAGCTTTCAGTGGCACTTGCAAGGGTTTAGCAGGACCTGTCGTGCCTGAAGTGAACATCAATAAGAATGGATCTTGAATATTCATCATCACCAATTCGCACTGATCAGACTGACGATTGACTTCTGCCCAAAAGCTATAATCCCCTTGATACAGTCCTGTGCCTTTGGCTCCCGTGACCGTCACAATTGCAGGGCAACCCTCTACGTCGTGCAATTTTTCACGATTGCCCACATCGGTCACCACCAGTTTGCTTTGTGCCAACTGTAAGCGGTGCTCAATGGCTTTCGGACCAAATGCTGTAAATAAAGGTTGATAGACTGCGCCAATCCGCCATGTCGCTAAAATGGTAATAATCAGCTCAGGCGTACGTGGCAATAAACCAGAAACGCGGTCACCTTTAGACACGCCTTGTGACTTTAAAAAGTTGGCAAATTGGCTGGCACGTTGCTGTAACTCTCGAAAGGTATATTGCTCTTTACGACCATCTTTACCCTGCCAAAACAAAGCAATCCGCCCCGGCAAAGCATGCCGATCGCAACATTCATAACACGCATTCAGTGCATCGATTGAACCTGATAGGAACCGTTGCGCAGCCTGTTGCAAATCAAAGTTTTGCTGCGCTTGTAGATAATTTGAAGCCATCCTTTCACCTCAGTCACATTTTTGTTATTCACGACAAGGGTTTTCTTATAGGGTGCATTCATTGCACCCTTTCATTTCTTTTAAATCAATTTTCTCGGGGTAAATACTGCTGGATAATGCTAGAAAAATCTAAATGCGCATTGCCTTGCAAACACAGTTGTTGATACAACTGCTGTGCCAAACCCCCGAGTAATACAGGTTGCTTGACTTGGCCTGCCGCTTCAATGGCCAAACCTAAATCTTTTAACATGAGTTGCGAGGCAAAACCGTCGGTATAACCACGTCCTGCGGGCGCATTTGGACTAATGTCTGGCCAAGGATTACAGATTTCCGAACTCCAGCAACGACCACTTGAGCTATTGATCACGCCTGCCAATGCATGGGTATCAATGCCCAATCGGCTGCCCAAAGCCATGCCTTCTGCCACGGCCGCCATAGAAATTCCGAGAATCATGTTATTGCAAATTTTAGCAATTTGCCCTGCACCCACCGCACCACAGTGCACCGTGTTTTTGCCCATAAAGCTTAAAATCGGCTGCACACGCTCATAAGTTGTATCATCAGCGCCGACCATAAAGGTCAAGGTACCTGCTTTGGCGCCAATGGTGCCACCAGACACAGGCGCATCGCAGACTTGAACCTGATGCTTCAAGCCTTCAGCAGCAACATCTTTAATGGTTTGCGGGTCAATGGTACTCGAGTCAATACAGAGACTACCTGCACGCATCACCGCCAGAATCCCCGTTTCACCCAAATACACGTCACGTACATGCTTGGCCGCGGGCAACATACTAATCACCACATCTGCCTGCTCAGCCGCCGCTTGCGGACTGTCACAAACAATCCCACCACTTTCAGCAAACTGTTGTAAGGCTTTTTCACTCAGATCATAGCCCAACACTGTTTGCCCTGCTTTGAGCAGGTTCTGTGCCATCGAACCGCCCATATTCCCTAAACCAATGAAAGCTATCTTCATCTCGCTACTCCTTAGCGTAAACTGATGGTGGTATTGACTTCCCCTGCCTCTTGACTGTCTTCAAACCAACGACTGGTAATGGTTTTGGTTTGGGTATAGAACTGAACTGCTTGTTTGCCATAAGGGCCTAAGTCACCGAGCTTTGAGCCACGTGAACCTGTAAAGCTAAAGAATGGCACAGGGACTGGAATTGGAATATTGATGCCCACTTGACCAATATCAATACGGTTTTGGAAAGTCCGTGCCACTGCACCACTTTGAGTAAATAAGCCCACGCCATTCCCAAATGGATTGGCATTGACCAGTTCAATCGCCTCATCCAAAGTCTCCACACAAAGAATGGTCAGTACAGGGCCAAAGATTTCTTCTTTATAAATACGCATATCCGTGGTGACATTGCTAAACACTGTTGCCCCGACAAAGTTGCCATTTTCATAGCCTTTGACTTGAATATCACGACCATCCAGCAGCAGTTCAGCGCCTTGTTCTACACCACTGTTAATTAAATCAATCACACGGGCTTTGGCACGCGGTGAAATCACTGGACCAATGTCCGTATTCGGCTCATGACCTGCATTCACACTCAAAGTTTTGGCTTTTGCAACCAATTCATTGATCCAGTGTTTACTGTCAGCGACCATGACTGCAACTGAAAGCGCCATACAACGTTGCCCTGCTGCACCAAATGCTGCACCGACCATGGCATTTAAGGTTTGTTCTTTATTCGCATCAGGCATCACGACCACATGGTTTTTCGCACCCATCATCGATTGCACGCGCTTGCCATGTTGACCTGCCAAGTTATACACATGCGTGCCGACAGCAGTCGAACCAACAAAAGAAATGGCTTTAATGTCTTGATGGGTACACAGTGCATCGACCACTTCTTTGCCACCATGCACTACATTCAGTACGCCTGCGGGAATACCGGCTTCGATTGCCAACTCGACCAACATCATGGTGGAGAGCGGATCTTGTTCAGATGGCTTCAAAACAAAGGTATTACCGCAGACGATTGCCATGGGGAACATCCACAAAGGAATCATCGCAGGGAAGTTAAATGGCGTAATGCCCGCACAGACACCTAAAGGTTGTTGCAAGGTATAAGTATCTACCCCACGTGCCACTCCTTCGGTATATTCGCCCATTTGCAACGTGCCAATTGAACAGACATGTTCCACCACTTCTAAACCACGCTGAATATCACCTTCAGCATCGGCCAAAGTTTTGCCCTGTTCCGCAGTGAGCACCTGTGCAATTTTCTTGGCATTGTCACGAATCAGTTCCTGCAATTTCAGCATAATACGCATTCGGGCTTGAATCGGGGTTTCTCGCCAACTGGCAAATGCCGCTTTTGCCGAAGCAATCGCGGCCTGTACTTCTTCAGGCGTTGCAAAAGGGACTAAACCAATCACTTCTTGAGTTGCTGGATTAACAATGTCTTGCCATTGCTGGGTTTTAGACTCAATAAACTCACCGTTAATCAATAATTTAGCTGTCGATAATTGGATCTTAGAAACCGTATTCATAACCTCTCCATAGGCATTCATTTTTATTGTGTTGCGGCTGAACCCTACGACTTAAACCGTATGTTCAATTTGTGATTTTCAACTCAGACTAGCAAAGAAAACTTTGACCACCAATGCAGATTGGTGCACGATGGTTGTGCAATTTTGCACAGGATGTGGAAAATAAAAAATGAAAGTAGATTGGGATCATCTGCAATTTTTTTTGGTCTTGGCACGTGCCAAAACTCTGACCAATGCAGCACGGATTATTGGGGTTGAACACAGTACTGTGGCACGACGGATACAATCCTTAGAAGTCGCTTTAGGTACACCCTTATTTAAACGTGAAGCCACAGGATATGAACTCACTGTCGATGGCATGGCACTGGTGCCGCGCGTAGAGCAAATGGAACAGGCTTTTTTGCAAATTCAAAAACCACAACAACCACTTGAAGGTCGCGTGCGAATTGGTGCACCCGAAGGTTTTGGCACAGCGTTTTTGACCCAGTTATTGGCAGAACTGTCGCAGCAATTTCCGCTGCTCACGATTGACCTGATTCCTGTTCCCAAGATGATTAAGCTGTCACATCGCGAAGCCGATATTGTCATTTCAATTGACCGACCTAAATCGGGTCCTTACATCATTACCCGACTGACCGATTATTGTTTAAAAATTTACGGCAGCAAGCGCTATCTGGCACAGCATCCGCCTGTTCAGCGGATGGAAGATTTAGCGACCCATCGCTTTGTCAATTATATTGATGATCTGATTTATAGTTCGGAACTGTATTGCTTGGAACGGCTACCCATTCCTCTGACCGCCAATTTTCGCAGTAGCAGTATTTTAGCGCAGCAAATTGCGGTCAATGCAGGCGCAGGCTTGGCCATCTTGCCGCAATTTCTGGCCCATGATCAGCCCAATTTAGAACAAGTTTTGCCCGAGCAGGTACGCTTTACCCATACCTTTTGGATGCTGACGTTTGTCGATTTACAACACGAGCCACGGATTAAATTGGTCTGGGATTATCTGCGCAAACAGGCCGACCTCAAACAACGCATTCTTATGGATTAAGACAAACTAGGCAGATAGCTTGGTTAGTATTCCCCCATCGCAATACGTCGAGTAAGCTGCTCCAAACGGTCTACTTTTTGGCGCTGTGGTAAAACATTGCAGACCATTTCTGCGGTGTAATCCAGTGCTGTATTCGGAATAATTGCTCGGGTCTGACTGGTGGTGTAATTTTGGCTACTGATCAAGGAACCATTCTTTTTAAAGTTCGCTGATGAGCGAATACTATATTGTGCGCTGTCACAGCCAACACGGTACAAGGCCAATGAATAATCACCCAACTCCAAGCCATCTTTTTCTTTATCAGTTTTAATCAGATATTTTACCCAATACTCAACTTCGTTACTTTTTACATCCGTCACTTTCACTCGATTAAAATCAATATACATATATTGTGAACGGTCATAATTGGCATTGACGTAAGTCCACTCGGCAAATGCAGATACGCCCCAAAACAAGCTTAGAAAACTGATCAACACACGATTTAACACAACACTATCCCCCAGATAGACGCAGGGATTATAGCAACTTCAACCGATAAATCACATAAGAAAAAATAACTAACACACTGAAATAATTAGATTTATACCAATTAAAATTCAATATTTTTAGCACAAATTAAGCGACATTTGCATGACTGGTTGGCACTCTAGATCGACTCTGAGGAATATTCAGCATCCTGATGGCAGACCATTTGCAAGATGCTGGCAAAATTAATGGCCAGTTGAGTGGCTAAATGCTGTTTATAAATGACCGCCAACCCGACCGTAGGTGCTGGTTCTGCAAAAGCTCGATAGACCACGCCCTGAATTTGTAATTGCTGCGAAGATTCGGGCACCATCGACACCCCCAAATTCGCCGCCACCAAAGATAAAATTGAGACAATCTGTGGTGCACTCTGACCCAGTTTGGGTTCAAAGCCTGCTTGTTGACAAGCATCAGTCACCGCATCATATAAGCCTGCACTCACACTGCGGGGGGACAAAATCATTTCATGCTCACGTAAGCATGTCACCTGTAAAGGTTGCTCACCCTGCGCTAAATCACGGCGTACAGAAACCGCCGCAATTAATGCTTCGTTCAACAGTTGTTGCATGGCTAAACTGCTATGAATTTGTCGAGGTGGGCGAATAATGGTAATATCTAGGCGGTCTTCCAGCACATAGTCAATTAATTTGAGGGAATTGGCTTCTTCTAGTTTTAGCCCAACTTTGGGGTACTGCTGCTGATAACGGCGAATACTTTCTGGAATTAAAGGGTTCAGCATGGAAGTGCCTGTAAAACCCAAACGTAACTGCCCCACCTCACCATTGGAAACATGACGTGCCAACTGAATGGCATCGTCCAATTGATGTTGCAGAGGTTCAACCGCAGTGAGAAAAGCTTGTCCAACTTCGGTCAGCACTACTCCCTGCGAAGTTCGTAAAAACAGCTCTGCGCCAATACTCTCTTCCAGATCACGGATTTGCATACTCAAGGGTGGCTGACTCATACACAGGCGTTGTGCCGCGCGGGTAAAGTTTTTTTCTTCTGCCACAGTTAAGAAATAGCGAATATGACGCAGCTCAATATTCATATATAAAACATATATTGCTATAGACTTAAATATATTAGAAAGATAACGATCGCACTGCTAGGCTTATTCTGTAAATGATCATACAAGCCAAACACGTTGGCTGTTGGAAATTCAGATGCTTAGCCCCGCTTCTTCAAATCCAGAACTTGCCCCCATCTCCCCATTATCCAAATCATGGATTGAATCGGGTACGAGCACATATTACCGTGTAGGGCTGGCCCTGTTCTTGGTGGGATTTGCCAGTTTCTCGCTAATTTATTGTGTACAACCTTTACTGCCTGCATTTACCCAAACCTTTGCGGTCAGTCCTGCCAATAGTGCATTGGCATTGTCCCTGACCACGGCTTTCTTGGCCATTTCGATTGTACTCTCCAGTGCTTTTTCACAGGCTTTAGGTCGACGCAATGTCATTTTCATGTCCATGGCTTGTGCGGCTGGACTGAATATCTTGGCGATGTTTATTCCTCAGTGGCACACCTTTCTTGCCACACGGGCTTTGGAAGGTTTTGTGCTCGGTGGGGTTCCTGCCGTGACCATGGCATGGATTGCAGAAGAAATGGACCCCAAAGCCTTGGCACAAACCATGGGGCTGTATATTGCGGGAACGGCTTTTGGTGGCATGATGGGGCGAGTTGGCATGGGCATGCTGATTGAATGGGTCAACTGGCAAACGGCATTGGGTTTACTGGGTCTATTGTGCTTGTTCTGCGCCTTCGGTTTCTTATATTTACTGCCTCCCTCACGACACTTCGTTGCCAAAAAAGGGTTAAATTTAAATTTCCATGTTCAGGCATGGTGCTCTCATCTTCGCAATCGTTCTTTATTACGTCTCTATGCACTGGGCTTTGTGTTGACCAGTATTTTTGTGACCCTGTTTAACTATATTACCTTCCGACTCGATGCAGCGCCGTACTTTCTGAGTCAAACTCAAATCAGCTTAATTTTTCTCTCTTATAGTTTGGGTATGCTGTCTTCGTCACTGGCAGGTCGTTTAGCGCAGCGTTATGGTCGACAAAGTATGGTGATTCTGGGCTTTGTGATTATGGGATTAGGCATGGCCTGCACCTTAGCGCAAAACCTCTGGGTCATTATTTTAGGCGTGGCATTGATTACCACGGGCTTTTTTATTGCACATGCCCTCTGTAGTGGCTTGGTCGGTGCGACAGCCGATGAAAACAAAGGACATGCGACTTCGTTATATTTACTGTTTTACTACCTCGGTTCGAGCATTATCGGTTCGGCAGGAGGATGGTTTTGGTTACATGCAGGATGGTTAGGCGTTGTTCTCTTGGCGATGCTCTTCGTACTGGCTGGTATTGGTCTCTGTTTAGTTAAAGTTCATCCTCAACACTCTGCTTAAGCATTCTGAATTCATTGTAAAAGCAATAACTCGTTATCATGTTGAGTTTATTTGTTGATGGCACCTTAGGACCGAATCGTCCAAATGCACATATTTTAGAAAATATTGGCGGTACATGGGCAACAGCCTTTGTACATGGTGAATTACATGCCAAAGGTTGGGGCGCAGACTTAGGTTTTCCAGGTATTGTGCTCAGTGAAGATGCTCCAACCGTACAAGGCTTTATATTTTTCTCGGACAATTTAGCCCAACATTGGACGGTTTTAGATGCGTTTGAAGGTGAAGGCTATGTGCGCAGCCCCGTACAAGCCACTTTGGTCGAAACAGGTGAGCGCATCAACAGTTGGGTATACAGCCTAAAATAGCCTGTGTTTTAGACAAAACAATGGGGGAAGTAGAGACTTAGATTTAATTCATCGTACCAAGCATTCAATCGTTCATTTTTTGGCTTGCATTCAAAACAACTTAATGTAAAATGCACAGCACAAGATGCCGGCATAGCTCAGTTGGTAGAGCAACTGACTTGTAATCAGTAGGTCCACAGTTCGAATCCGTGTGCCGGCACCATTCACTTAAGCTCACTATTTATTAGTGGGCTTTTGTTGTTTTTAAGCCTACATTTTTATTTCTTTTGTGCGGTCACTTGCACATACTGCACCACACCCTGCTCAAATAAACGCTGACACAATTTTGCTGTCAACTGAATCTTCATCAGATCAAAAGTTGTATATGGCGCGACTGCAAGTGGTGTTTCTGTCTGCTGCC
This sequence comes from Acinetobacter sp. AM, assembly GCF_003105055.1. NCBI lineage: Bacteria > Pseudomonadati > Pseudomonadota > Gammaproteobacteria > Moraxellales > Moraxellaceae > Acinetobacter > Acinetobacter sp. AM. The sequence goes on from NZ_QETG01000003.1 coordinate 70,037, forward strand.
GAATATATCGGGCAAAGCCACCGAATACAGCTTCAGAGCAATCTTCAATTTGAATCTGTTCAAACCCCGCTTGGGCCAACTGTTGCTGTACAGCAACGTCATCAGGCAAGTCTTTTAAATTCACATCGGCAGCTTTGAGCAACAAGGCCAACTGCATTTTTTCCACTGCATTTAAATTCAAAAACTTCGGGCCGAACATTAAGTAATGAAATGCCAAACGCCCTTTTGAATTTAAAACGGGCGCAACTGAATTTAAAAATGAATTCAAACTACTGTGATAGGCCGCATCGATACACAGCACCACATCAAAAGCTTGCTGAAAGGAAATTTGTTTTAAATTTAAAAAAGAGTGGCAATGAATAGCTTTTAACTGGGGAATTGCTGTTTGAATTTTTTGTACACATTTGGGTTGTAATTCAACCGCTTCAATATGTTTGACCTGATAATGCTGCTGCCAATGCAGTACGCTTGCCCCCTGCCCACAGCCCAAATCTAGAAGATGATCTGACGCAGTTAACTGCACACTGTGTGCCAGATGATCGGCAAGGTCACGGCAAGCTTCGGGATAGGTCTGATGTGTTTCAGACCAATATCCCAAATTGCTCCAAGCCAATTCGCTGCTGTCCCCTAATAATTTTGCATTGATGGCATATTTATGTTGGGAAACCTCTGTGCGAAGCTGTTGGAGCCATTTCATGAACTTAGTAGCCGAGTTGCGGAGCAACCTCTACTTTAGGCTTTAAGCCTACGAACGGCAATGGTGCACCAAAAATCTCAGCAATATTCATGGCAGAAGTTACCGCCGATTCCAAGATTGGTAAGCCATCACATGACCAAGAACCACAGTAGAACACTTTACGGTTTAATTGCTTATGACGCTCTTGCAATTGTTTATTCAATGCCACGGTTTCTGAGTTCACCACCGCACGGGTTAACGTTACGCTCGAAATGATCTTTTTCGGATCAATTTCAGTCACTGGACGCCAAGTTTGGAACACAGGATTTTTGCCCACGAGGCTTGGCTCAACTGCGTTTAACCAGACCGTGAATTGCTGACGGGTAAACTTACGATCCATCATATAACTCAACACTGCCCAGTCTTTACGCTTCGGTGGCATAACAGACGTGTCGGTATGAATGACCAATTGACCTTGTTCAAATTTAAATTGCTTTAATAAATCAATGTCGTCTTTAAATTGTGCTTGATCAAGGAAGGTATCAATTTTATTGGTCGGGGTTGCAATCACCACACGGTCAAATTGATAACTTTCACCAGCGGAATTTTCCACCAGCACTTTATCACCTTGCTCTTTCACATGGCTAATGGCAGAACCACTGCGGATTTCAATGCCTTGAATTAGCTTATCTACCAAGGCTGGCGTGCCGCCCTGCATACGCAATAAAGCATCACCATCGGTGAGTTGACGTAAGAAGGTCAACAACGGTTTTGCCGGCCAGTCACCAATGGTTTTAGGGTTACAGGTACAAATGGTGTACAACACTGGCATCACCGCACCATGCCAGAAGACTTCTTCAATATCATTCTGATTAATGAATTCTGCCAAGGTAATCTCTTGATTCTCAGATTTAAAAAATTGAGAAATCGCGGTTTTTAACTGCAACATACCTTTGACCAAGCGCCAACCATATTGTTTGATGCCTTTACGGTTATTGATAATCGGGAAATTACCAATACGGGTACGTGTGGTGGTGAGCCATGTTTCGGTTTTATCTTCAAATAACCAGCTACATGCCATATAGGTTCGTACTGGGTAAGTTTGAATACCTAAATACGTTGCTAAACTTAAGGTGTTTTTCCACAAGTGTGGATTCATGACACGCAAAGGTGCATCAATCAGACCGCCTTCAAATTCAGTACTGTGACTATCCATTCCACGGCCTGGTAAGGCTTCAAAAATTGTAATGTTATGTCCAGCATCTTTAAGAATTCTCGCGGTAGCCAGCCCAGCCATGCCACTACCAATAACTGCAATATCCAAAGTTATTATCCGTCAGTTACACATTAAGGAAATTATGTACCACAGGGCTACAAAACAGACTATTAAAAAATGCCAGAATCCATGCTTTTAAAATTCGTTAACAATTTAATTTTAGCCCGCCAAATCGGTGACATGTTTATGCTCTCTTTTTAAACAAAGTCGTTTTTTAAATCGTATTTTTTGTTTAAAATTAGCAAATTAGATACATTTATCTTTCACTTCCAATTTTACAAGCAAGCCAAAAGTGAGGATCATACACCGCATAAAAATGCTAACTTCATCACACTAATTAAAATGCAACACTATGCAAATCTAATTGATAACATCTGTGTCATCCACAACAAAGCTTAAAGCGCAAAAAGCCCCGAATGACATCGGGGCTTCTTCTTTTCTCTACGATTTACAAGATTCAGACTGACTAAATAGCTTAGCGATGATGTTCCTGAACTGGAATCTCACCAAATTTGCCTTGATTGAAATCTTCAAAGGCCTGAATGATTTCCTGTTTGGTATTCATCACAAATGGTCCATAACCCTGAATTGGCTCATTCAAAGGTTTGCCAGTCAAAATTAAGAATTTCGCATCAGCACTAAGCGCCTCCAACTGAATGTGCGGATCAGCATCATGTGCAAATAACACAATCGAGTTATCCAACACTTTTTGATGACCGTTCAGCAGCATTTCACCTTGTAACACCACCACAAAGGTGTTGTGATCGACTGGCACAAATACATCTTGGCGGTGACCCGCTTTCAGCACACCATCCCAGACATTGACTGGACTAAAAGTCGATGCTGCACCTTGCTGCTCTGCATACGTACCCGCAATCACGCGTAAATGCCCAGCTTCATCATCAAAGTGAATTACAGGAATCTCTTGAGCTTGAATGGCCTGATATTGCGGGGCTGTCATTTTATCGGCTGCGGGTAAATTCACCCACAACTGAACCATTTCAAACAAACAGCCTTGCTCCGCAAATTCAGTCGAGTGAAATTCCTCATGCACCAAGCCTGAACCCGCAGTCATCCACTGCACATCGCCCGTTTGGATCGTACCACCACCGCCACTAGAATCTTTATGCGTCACCGCACCTTGGTAAGCAATGGTCACAGTTTCAAAACCGCGATGCGGATGTGAACCCACACCATGCTGTTCTTTGGTAGGTGTAAATGGATACGGCGCAGCATAATCTAACAACAAAAATGGGCTAATCGCTTGTCCTAAACGGTCATAAGAAAACAGGTTTCTCACTGGAAAACCATCACCGACCCAATGCATATTTTGGTTACGGTACACACCTGTAATTTTTTTCATTTCAAAACTCCTATCTCTAGGATCTAACATGCCGCCATGTTAAGCATTTTAAAGTGCAGGACATAGTGAGCTTATGCGATACACCATCCTATTTTTACAACAATCACGCCAAGATATTGAATTGATCTATTTTTATTTCCGTGTTGAGTGCCACAACAAAACTATCTCAAAAATAAGACAATCTTTCCCAAAATCATCCTTTAAGCTCAATCGGGTCTCTGCTTAATATAACAACAACGCAACCATGCACTAAACATAATTATGCGCATGGCTGACGTCTCTATTCATCCACTGAAGGAATAAGAAAATGGGTAAACCTTACACTCGCTTAGATAAAAATAATGCTGCCGTGTTACTCGTCGATCATCAAACTGGGCTGTTGTCTTTGGTACGTGACATCGATCCCGATAAATTCAAAAACAATGTGTTGGCTTTGGCCGATGCCGCCAAATATTTTAATTTGCCCACTATTCTGACCACCAGTTTTGAAAATGGTCCAAACGGTCCTCTGGTTCCAGAGTTAAAAGAAATGTTCCCCGATGCACCGTATATTGCCCGTCCGGGACAAATTAATGCATGGGACAATGAGGACTTTGTCAAAGCCATTAAAGCTACAGGTAAAAAGCAACTGATTATTGCAGGTGTCGTGACCGAGGTCTGTGTGGCATTTCCAGCCCTTTCCGCACTGGAAGAAGATTTTGAAGTGTTTGTGATTACCGATGCTTCTGGCACGTTTAATGCCTTGACCCGTGATGCCGCATGGGAGCGTATGTCACAAGCAGGTGCACAACTCATGACATGGTTTGGCATGGCGTGTGAACTACATCGTGACTGGCGAAATGATATTGAAGGCTTGGGCACCCTCTTCTCTAATCATATTCCAGATTATCGCAACCTCATTAATAGCTACAATCAAAATACGGGTCAAAAATAAACCAGAATAAAGTACGTTACAGCATCGCATTCATGCTGTAACGTACTTGAAAACATCACATAACATGACCAACAGAGGTGGCAAATGCGTTCATTTGATGACTACTATTATTTTTATTTAGTGGTCAAGCATGGTGGATTCAGTGCAGCCAGCGAAGCCAGTCAAATGACCAAATCGAAACTCAGTCGACGGATTCTTGAGTTAGAGCACCAATTTAACATCACCCTGATTCAGCGTTCGACCCGACATTTTAAAGTGACCGCGTTGGGGCAAGCGTTTTATGAAGAATGCTGCAAAGTAATTGCACAAGTCGAATGTGCTGAAAATGTCCTGCTTCAACAGAAAAATGAACCTCAAGGTTTGGTCAAAATCAGTTGTCCCTCCGTGATGTTACAATACCAAGTCCGTCATCTACTCACCCAATTTCTGAAAGATTACCCACGGGTGGAGGTGGAACTCGAATTAACCAGCCGTCGGGTCGATGTCTTACATGATGATATTGATCTTGCGCTACGGACCAACTTTTCGGTCAATGAAGATGCCAACATTGTCGTACGTGATGTGATGCAAACCACACATTGCTTGGTTGCCAGCCCTTCACTCTTACAAGGTCGTCACATTCAACTGATTACCGAGCTGGGTGATTATCCAAGCGTTGTACTGGGGACACAAAAAAGTCAGTATGCTTGGCATTTACATCATCAGGGTCGTAATGAAAGCATTGAAATACCCTTACAGCCACGCCTGAAATGTAATGACTTGGCGGGGGTTTATTTTGCTGCACTGGATGGTTTAGGCATTGCAGATCTACCTTATTTAACGGTTGAACACGATATCGCTTCAGGAAAACTGATTCATATTTTACCTGAGTGGTGTTCCAACCTTGGTACGGTGCAATTGGTTTATGCTTCTCGTAAAGGACAACGTCTGGTTGTAGAGAAATTAATTCAGGTACTCATGACAGGTTTGCGTGCATTGGTACAGGAGCAACCGGGCTATCTGTCCCCAATGAATCATCCTGTGCCATTTAATAGACCTTAAGCGGCAAGCTCAATTTGAATTGAATCATCTTTGAATTTAAAAAAAATCCAGAACCAAAATTCTGGATTTTTTAAATTCAAAGTATTTTGGCTTAGATTTTACCAATCAGATCAATCGATGGTGCCAAAGTCGCATCACCTTCTTTCCATTTTGCTGGGCAAACTTCACCTGGGTGAGCATGCACATACTGGGCTGCTTTAACTTTACGCAACAACTCCTGCGCATCACGCCCCACACCGCCCGCATTAATTTCAATAATCTGAATTTTCCCCTCAGGGTCAATCACAAATGTGCCTCGATCTGCCAAACCTTCTGCTTCAATCAGCACTTCAAAGTTTTTCGCCAAGACCCAAGTCGGATCGCCAATCATACTATACTGAATTTTCTTAATTTCTTCTGAACTGTCATGCCATGCTTTATGCGTGAAATGAGTATCGGTAGAAACTGAATAGATCTCTACACCCATGTTTTGAAATTCAGCATAATGATCGGCTAAATCACCTAATTCGGTTGGACAGACAAAAGTAAAATCCGCAGGATAGAAAAACACAACCGACCATTTGCCATAAAAATTCTGTTCAGATACTTGAACAAATTCGCCATTTTTATAAGCCGTTGCGTTGAAGGGTTTGACTTCAGTATTGATTAAACTCATGTGCTTTTCCTCAGTATTGGTTACAGTATTTGCTTAACTTGAAACCAAGGATAAGGAATTTTCTCATATAGGTAAAACCGTAGTTTTTTATCATTTTAATCGGTTTTATAGATTTAAAATTTAGATGCTATTTCCCTTTTTAATGATTTTGTCCGATACAAATAAAAATGCTGGTGAGCGCCGAAGCCATCACCAGCATTTTCAATCAACAGCAAAAATTATGCTGAAAGGTCGGTCACATCGATACACATGTACTTCATTTCTAAGTACTCTTCGATGCCCCACTCTGAACCTTCACGGCCTAAGCCTGACTGTTTCACACCACCAAACGGAGCCACTTCATTCGAAATCGCACCTGTGTTTACACCCACCATGCCATATTCTAACGCTTCGCCGACACGCCATTGACGTGCAGCATTTTGGGTAAAGATATAGCTGGCTAAGCCAAACTCAGTGTCATTTGCCAGTGCAATCGCCTCTGCTTCAGTTTCAAAGCGGAATAACGGTGCCAATGGGCCAAAGGTTTCTTCTTTCGCAACACGCATGTCTTGCGTTACATCACGCAGAACCGTTGGTTCAAAGAAGGTTTTACCTAAGGCATGTAATTGACCACCGATTAGCACTTTCGCCCCTTTCGCTTGAGCATCATCAATATGTGATTGCACTTTAGCCACGGCTTTCGCATCAATTAATGGACCTTGGGTCGAGCCTTCGACACGACCATCACCCACTTTTAATTTTGCAACTTCAGCCACTAGGCGCTCGCAAAGCGCATCATAAATACCTGCTTGCACATAGATACGGTTGGCACAAACACAAGTTTGACCGCTGTTACGGAATTTGCTCATCATCACGCCTTGAACGGCTTGATCAAGATTCGCATCATCAAAGACGATCACAGGCGCATTACCACCCAACTCTAAAGAGAGTTTTTTGATGGTTGGTGCACATTGCTGCATCAAAATACGACCCACTGGGGTTGAACCTGTGAAGCTCAGTTTGCGGACCACATCGCTGTTACACAATGTTTGACCCACTTCAACTGCATCACCGGTAATGTTCAACAGAAGATCTTGTGGCAAGCCTGCTTGCAAGGCCAACACTTCTAATGCATAGGCAGATAACGGGGTTTGTTCTGCTGGTTTCACCAACATTGAACAACCCGCTGCAAGTGCCGGTGCTGCTTTACGGGTAATCATGGCTGCTGGGAAGTTCCACGGCGTAATAGCCGCAGTCACACCAATCGCTTGCTTGATCACCACCAAACGCTGATGCGCTTGCGTTGGAGGAAGAATCGCACCATCAATACGACGGGCTTGTTCTGCAAACCAACGAATAAACGAGGCTGCATAGGCAATTTCACCACGTGCTTCAAGCAAAGGTTTACCTTGTTCAGCCGTCAACAACTGCGCCAAGTTTTCCTTATGCTCGAGCATCAACTCATACCATGCCCACAAGATGTCAGCACGATGTAAAGCGGTTTGCTTTTTCCAAAGTGCTTGTGCGTGTTCAGAACGAGTAATGGCTGCTTCAACGCCCGCTTGGTCATAGGTTTTCACCCATGCCAGACTTTCACCCGTTGCTGCATCTTGAACTTCAATAAAGCCGCTTGAAGCAGGTGCTTCAAGGGCAATATCAGGATGTGCCAATAAATATTGCAATCCTTGTTGAATCATGCTGATTGCTCCGCAGTTTGCGCCCCAACAGTTGCTGGCAATGCTAAAGAATCAAAACCTTGTTTTAAAATGTCTAAAGCTTGACGGAATTGTTCTGTTGGAATAGTCAGTGGATATAAGAAACGAATCACGTTGCCATTTTTACCACAAGTTAACAACAACAAACCTTTCTGCATTGCAAAAGTTTGTACAGCTTTTGCGATATCCGCATTTTCGACTTCAACAGCAACCATAGAACCTAATGCACGAATATCGTTCACGATGGTCGTTTCCGCTTGAATTTGCTTCAACGCAGTGACTAATTCTGCACCTAAAACATTGGCACGTTCACACAGCTTTTCTTCTTCAATCGCATCAATCACTGCGTGTGCTGCTGCAACTGCAATTGGGTTACCTGCGTAAGTACCACCTAAACCGCCTGGGTTTGGTGCATCCATCACATCGATACGACCCACAACACCTGAAATTGGGAAACCACCGCCCAGGCTTTTCGCCATAGTGATCAGGTCAGCTTTAGTTTCGTAATGATCCATTGCGAACAATTTACCTGTACGCGCAAAACCAGTTTGAACTTCGTCTGCAATCAACAAAATACCGTGTTGATCGCAAATAGCACGTAAACGTTTTAAGAATTCAGCAGGAACAACGTTAAAACCGCCTTCCCCTTGTACTGGCTCAAGCACAATGGCAGCTACGTCATGTGCAGATACATCTTCACTGAAAATATTTTCAACGCTTTCAATGGCAGCATCAACAGAAATACCTTTAGATGCCACTGGGTAACGCGCATGGAATACGCCACCAGGCATTACACCAAAATCACGTTTGTACGGTGCAGTTTTACCTGTCATTGCCATAGTCATGAATGAACGACCGTGGAAACCGTTACCAAAAGTGATAATCCCGTGACGACCTGTGTAAGAACGTGCGATTTTTACCGCATTTTCAACCGCTTCAGCACCTGTCGTGAAAAATGCAGTTTTTGCTTGACCTGCAATTGGTGCGCGTTCATTGATACGTTCAGCCAAAGATACATAGCTTTCGTATGGTGTTACTTGGTAAGCCGTATGGGTGAACTTGGTTAACTGTTCAGTCACAGCCGCGATCACTTTTGGATGACGGTGACCTGTATTCAATACCGCAATACCACCCGCAAAGTCGATGTATTCGTTGCCATCTTTATCCCAAATTGTGGCATTTTCTGCTTTTTCCGCATACCACTGACACATCACGCCTACGCCGCGTGGGGTTGCTTGCTGTTTACGCGCATTGAGTGCAGAATGATTAGCATCCATTATTTTTTCCTCATTTTTTCATCGTCAATTACAGCTTTGGTCTTGCATCCGTTCGCCTAATTTCAGGATGCTTTACAATGACTGCCTATGACTGTAATTTCGCGCTTCTTGGGTCAACTGACCAGAGCCACTTTTTAACTGTAGGAGAGAGCCAATTGCGCAGTTTGTTAGGTGATCATTTATTACAACGTCTCCAGCAAGATACGGAGGGTAAGCTGCATCAACGCCTATTCCGTTGCTTGAGAGGTGCGATTACCGAAGGTGTGATTCAGCCCAAAACGCGCTTACCTGCATCTCGTGATTTGGCCAATGAAGTCAAGGTATCGCGCAATACCGTGCTGTCTGCTTATGAGCAACTGCAAGCTGAAGGCTATTTGGAAGCACGTACGGGTCACGGTACTTGGGTTGCGGAACACTTACCTGAAGTATTTTTAAATACCATTCATGGCAAGAAAGTTGAAGGGATTGCCAAAGCCAAAAAAAATGCATCTTTATCACAACGTGGCGCACAAGTGATGGGACATGCCGCGGCATCTCCCCATCAATGGGGGGCTTTTGTACCCGGTGCACCTGATGTGACTGAATTTCCGCATCATGTTTTTAGTCGGATTCAAGCACGTTTAAACCGTGAACCCGATATTGAACAATTAATTTACAGCAATGCTGGCGGCTGCTTAGAGCTACGTAGCGCACTGGCCGATTACTTACGTGTCGCCCGCTCAGTGCAATGTGATACCGACCAAATTATTATTACCGAAGGCATCCATCAAGCCATTGATCTGGTTTCACGTGCCCTGTGTGATATTGGCGATCAGGTCTGGATTGAAGATCCTGCCTATTGGGGAATGCGTAATACTTTACGTATTAATGGCCTAGACATTCATCCTATGCCCGTAGATGCGGATGGAATTATTCCAGAACAAAATCCGAAAAAGCCACCCAAACTGATTTTTGTGACACCGTCACATCAATACCCATTAGGCTCCCATCTCAGCCTAGAACGACGCAAACAGCTCTTGAGTATTGCCAAGCAAAATAATAGCTGGATTGTGGAAGATGACTATGACAGTGAATTTCGCTTCTCGGGCCAACCCTATCCATCGCTGCAAGGTTTGGAGTCCGATGCTCCTGTGATTTACATGGGGACATTCAGTAAAACCATTTATCCTGCACTACGTATTGGCTACTTGGTGGTACCACGTTCGCTCTTTTCACCATTACGGATTTTGGCAGCAGAATTGTATCGTGGTGGGCATTTGCTTGAACAAAAAGCCTTAGCGGTGTTTATTCGTGAAGGGCATTATGAAGCACATATTCGACGTATGCGCCTGCTGTATGGTAAGCGTCGTGCTTATCTGGTCGATCTGATTCATCGCTATTTAGGCCCTGAATTTGTCCACGAATACAGTCATGATTCAGGGCTACATTTGGTCATGAGACTGCCTGAACAGTGCGATGATGTTGCGATTGCGTCTAAAGCGTTAGAACGCGGCATTAAAGTTCGTCCATTGTCGCAATACTATATGCACTCGCACGCACGTGCACAGCGTGGACTGCTGATGGGCTTTGCTTGTGTGAATGAGCGCGATATGGTGATGTCCTTTGGTGTGCTATTACAATGTTTACGTGAAGCCGGCGTACCCACCGTGAATTAATTATCTAAGTTATAAAAAAAGAGCCTCCTATTGGGGACTCTTTTTTTCAATTCAGATTAACGTAAATTAAACCAGTTTTTCTGTATTGCTATGCGATAAATGAGACGCTCTACGCTCTTTGCCCCAACCTAGTTTTTCCGACAATACGCCAAAGAACACAATCGTACCAAACAACACTGTGGTGTAGATCACTTCTTTAAAATAGGTGCCTTCAATTAACATGGTCAGAATTGCCCCAATAATGGCGATGATCACGCCATAAGTCACATAAGGGAACATCCACATTTTAAAGTCGATTTGAACCCCTTCTGCTTCAAGCTTTTTACGCATACGCAATTGCGAATAGGCAATCGCCAAGTACACATATAATGTCGCTGCACCTGTAGTGAGCATGAATACATCATAAACATCCATACTCTTGCTTGCTGTTAAAATCACCGCAATGACAGAGAAGAAACAAGAGACAATCACGCCTACCGCTGGACTACCATGGCGGTTCACTGTACCAAAACTCTTCGGTGCATCCCCACGTTTGCCTAAAGAGAACAACATACGTGAACAGGTATACAGTGCCGAGTTAAAGCAGCTACAAACTGAAGTGAGTACAACAAAGTTGACAATATGACGTGCGCCAGGAATCCCTAATGCGGTCAAGGTTACACTATACGTACCCCAAGTCGAATCTTTCAGAAGTTCATTGTTGTGCGGAATCAAACACACTGCCACAAACATTGAACCCACATAGAATAAAATAATACGCCAAACGACTGAGTTAGAAGCCTTACGAATTTCTTGAGAAGGATTTGCCGATTCTGCTGCGGCAACGGTCACAATCTCAGCCCCAATATAGGCAAACATTACCCCCAGTAAGGCGGTAATGACCGAGGATGCCCCATTTGGCATAAAGCCTTGTGAAGTCAAATTACTGATACCCGATGCAGCAGGATTACCCCACGGCCATAGGTGCATAATCGCTAAACTACCCAGCACAAGGAAAATGACAATCGCAATCACTTTGATGAGCGCAAACCAGAATTCAAATTCACCGTAGTTTTTCACGTTTTGTAAATTGACCGCGACCAAAGCAACAATGACGACCATCATATAGGCCCAGATCGGGATAAATGGAAACCAATTATTTAAAATTTTACCCGCAACATAAGCTTCCCAGCCCATGAGCATGGCGAGCGTACACCAATATAACCAACCAATCGAAAAACCCGCCCAGCGACCAATCGCTCGGTCAGCATAAGTAGAAAAAGAACCGCTATCAGGGTTTAAAACGGCCATTTCACCGAGCATTCGCATGATGAACCAAACCAATAAACCGCCTAAAGCATAAGTGAGAAAAACGACAGGCCCAGTGTTATAAATAATACTGCCTGAACCGACAAATAAAGAACCACCAATGACACCCGCAATTGAGATCATGGTCAAATGGCGAGATTTAAGCCCGTTATGTAAGCCTTGAGAGCCGTTGGCTCCTGACGTTTGATGTCCAGCCATACAATTTTCCTTAACATGATAGAAATATAGCTGTCCCAAAGTCGGTTTACCCTAGGTCATCAATATTCCTAATTTTTTGGTGAATCTGCCCAATCTCCTAAAAACAAAGGATTGAATGGGCAAATCTGACGTTTCCGTATGCATACTTCTATATAGGCTTAATTTGTCGTTTTGGCACTCAAGAAACGAGAGCCATTTTTCTTATGAAGGAAAGAGCCAATTGCTTTTACAATGCACCATTACTGTGCATTTTTGTAATTTATATTCATATTTATAGATTTAATTTAATTAAATTTAAAATAATAAGTATATAAAAATAAATAACTTAACATAAATAAACCAATTTAAATTAATCTACTTTTACAGGAGCCAATTTATAACTGTGCTATCTGCTTGTACTCTAGAACTTTAGTATAGCGCGCAATTATTTAGCTCATCTAAATAAAAAAACCTTCCTAGTTAGACTAAGAAGGTTTTGCTTGTTTGAACCAGTGGGATGAAAGTACTTCCGCCCATTTAAAGAAGACCTTTAGAGTACCTCTATATATGATCTAGAACGGTAAATCATCATCCAAATCTGCTGGTGTTGGTGCAGAAGGTGCTGCTTTAGGTGTATTGCTATAGCCACCTTGGGTATTGCCACCTGCTGGATTATTATTAAAGCCGCCAGTGTTGCCATAACCTTGGTTGTTATTGTTGTTATAACCTGTGTTATTGCCATAACCACTGTTTTGGTTATTGTTAAAACGTGGTTGGTTGAACCCTGCGTTATCACTCGGTACACCTTCACCTTGCTGACGGTTTGAATCGAGCATTTGCATTTGTTCACCACGAATCTCTGTGGTGTAACGTTCTTGGCCATTTTGGTCTGTCCATTGGCGCGTACGCAAAGAACCTTCAATATAAACCTTCGAACCTTTACGTAAATATTGCTGAGCAATTTCACCTAAACGATTGTGCAATACAATTCGGTGCCATTCAGTTTGTTCTTTACGTTCACCTGTGCTTTTGTCAGTCCAAGAATCGCTGGTTGCGATTGAAAACTGAGTCAACGAACCCCCATTTGGAAAAGTTTTCGTCTCTGGATCTCGGCCTAATGTGCCCACTAAAATAACTTTATTTACACCGCGCATCTGATGTTTACTTCCTATCTATTTCTATTATTTACTTTATAAGAGTTATGCTTAAATGGCTACCTCTTTCCCCAACAAGTGCGTTAAATGTTGTCGCGCAGCTTCATCAATTCGCTGCTTGTCCACTTTCACATACGCCACTTGCTGGTCTGACATCACCACAACTTCTTCAATACCACGAATCGCTAAAAGTTGAGAAGTCCACTCATCTGTTTGTTTATTCTCAGGTAAGCGCAACACCAACGATGAAAGATAACGTGGTTGAGCCAAACCAAAACTGATGAATAGCCAAATTATAGCAATTGCGGTGAGGATACTCCAACCCAATGCGGTGTTATTCAGCATCAATAATTGACCGCCCAACGTACCGCCAAAAAATGCCCCTAAAAACTGACTGCTGGCATTTACACCCATCGCTGTGGCTTTAGACTGAATCGGTGCAACTTTAGATAGCCACGATGGCAATAAAGCTTCCATGACATTAAAGGCAATAAAAAATAAACCCAACCCGATCAATAAGATATATTTGGACTCATAGCCAAAAATTAAGGTTATTAAGCCTAAAATGATGCCTGCAATTGCTGTGAGGAAAATACTACGCATTTTGCGATATTTTTCCGCCACAATAATACTAGGAAAGGCAAAAAACAGGCTAATCACCAACAAAGGTAAATAAATTAAACCGTGTTTCGCCAAGGGAATTTGCGCAAATTCAATCAACTGCGAAGGCACATAAATAAACATCGCAGTCAGCAATAAATGTAAAGTAAATACGGACACATGTAGCCGATTTAGATCTGGCATTTTCAAGACTTGTTTAAGCTGTGCCAGATAACCTTGCTGGAAGTTTTTATGATGTCGGGTTACTTTGGGTACCAAGAGCAACATAGCAATTGCCGCCAAACCCATAATGGTTGTCACCCAAAACAGCCCTGAGATTCCCACCAGACTGGTGAGCCATGGTCCCAGACTAAATGCCACCACAAAAGACAATCCAATACTCATGCCCATGGCAGCCATGGCTTTGGTGCGCTGTTCTTCGCGTGTTACATCGGCCAGTAAGGCCATGACCACCGCAGAAACCGCACCCGCGCCTGCAATGGCACGACCAATAATCACGCCATAAATGCTGTCGGACATCGCCGCGACTGCACCACCAATGGCGAACAACAATAAACCCAGTACCACCAAAGGTTTACGGCTAAAACGGTCTGCAATTAAGCTAAACGGAATTTGTAAAATGGCTTGGCTGAGTCCATACACGCCTACCGCCAAACCAATCAACGCAGGTGTCGCATGTTGATACGACTGACCAGCCACGGAAAAGACTGGGATAATCATGAACAGCCCCAACATGCGCAATGCAAAAATACTGCTTAAAGCAAAGGTCGAGCGGCGTTCTAAGGAATTCATCATATCAATAGACTTAAATGCGTTGAATTTGGAGGTTATGCTACAACATTCAGATACGAATGCGTGGCGATTCTGGAATTATCTCAAGAAAAAAGGGCGCAATACAATGCACCCTTGATTCTACTCTGTGGACATTTCGTTCAGATTCACGGTTTAACCATGTTGTCCTTGGCGTTTGCGGTATTGAATCGAGGCGATGATAGCCCAAACAATAAATGCTACACCAATTAAACCCGTTACCACTTCTGGAACATGTACACCTGTACCACTCGCCAACATAATGAAGGCCAAGGCACCAATCGCATAATGTGCACCATGCTCAAGGAAAATGTAGGCGTCTAAGGTACCCTTTTCAACCAAATAAATGGTCATTGAACGGACAAACATTGCACCAATCGCCAGCCCCAGCATAATGATGACCACATCCGAAGTAATGGCAAATGCACCAATCACACCATCAAAACTGAATGAGGCATCTAATACTTCTAGATAAATAAAGCCCCCTAAACCGGCTTTAATCACGCCTGTAGATGCACCACTGGCATCATGTGCCACGGCATTGCCTTCTTCATCAATTTCAGGTTCGCCACCCAACAAATGACTGAGCACTTGCACACCGATATACACCACGATGCCCCAAATACCCGCCATCGTCACCAACAAACGTTCAGCATCTGCAACATTGGCTGCCATAATCAATAACGCAATCAGTGAAATAAAGACGGACATTGCAGGGACGTTGGCTAAATTGGCTAAACGGTGCTCTAACCATCTGAACCAATGGGTGTCTTTACCTTCATCAAAGAAGAAATTCAAGAACACCAATAACAAGAATGCACCACCAAAGGCAGCAATTTCAGCATGATGGGCCATCAATTTTTCTGAATATTGCTGTGGCTCATTCAATGCCATTTTCACCACTTCCAGCATACCCATATCGGCAGTTACTGCCACAATCACAATAGGGAACACCAGACGCATACCAAATACAGCAATAATGATACCCACGGTTAAAAAAATCATTTTCCAAAAATGATCCCATCCGCGGAGTACTGAAGCATTTACGACTGCATTATCAAACGACAAAGAAACTTCCATCACAGCCAAAATGGCGGTAATGGTCAACGCAGTAAACATGGTCTTCAAGCCTGCTTCTGGACCATGCGTAAAGCCCCAATAAGCAGAAATTGCAAGACACACAATCGTAAATAAAATAGAGAAACCAAAATGTTTCATCATAACGAAGTGACCTTTGGATAATAAGAGTGCTATAGCTTGACTACAGCAGAAAAATTCATGCGCGATATTATGACGCTTTTATACACCAAACCAAAATTGTTCTGCGATTTTTTCTGTGAAGAACTCCGCTCTGTAAAAAATGGGTCGTCTATTGGGCATGCTTGCGTTAGTCTAGTGGCCATAATTTGTAAAGATAGACCAGGAAACCCGCATGCTTTTTTCTGAACAATTGTGGCAGCGTAATCTCGACCTCTACCAAGAAACTTTAGCGCTGCCCTTCAATCAAGAGCTTGCGCGAGGCACACTCAGCCGTGAAGCCTTTTCTCATTATGTCATTCAAGATGCACATTATTTATTGGCTTATGGCCGCGCATTAGCGGTATGTGCAGCAAAAGCGTATGAAGCCGATGATGTCATGCAGTTTTCGGAAGCCGCCAAAATTGCGATTGTGGTTGAACGTAGTCTGCATGACAGCTTTATGCAAGAATTCGATGTCTCTAAACAACAGTTTGAAACCACACCACTGACCTTGGCTTGTCATCATTACACGTCATTTTTAACTGCGACCGCATGGGCGGAAAGTTATCCTGTGGTACTGGCGGCCTTGCTCCCTTGCTTTTGGATTTATGCCGAAGTCGGTCAAGACATTGTGCAGCAATCTGTACCGAATAATCCTTACCAAGCTTGGATCGATACCTACGCAGGTGAAGAATTCCATACTGCTGTGCGCAATGTCATTGCCACCGTAAATAAAGTCGCTGCACGTTGCGATGCTGACACTTTAGAAAAAATGCATGCGGCCTATCGTATGGGGGCAACACTGGAATGGTTATTCTGGGATAGTGCTTATCATCAAAGACAATGGTTGGGGTTAGACAACCGATAATTTGACCATATACTAAACTGATCATGGGTCATTTGGCTCATGATCATCTTTAAAACGATTGAGAAAAATATGTATATTGGAGAATTGGCTGCTTTAACAGGCACCACCCCGAAAGCCATTCGGCATTATGAAAAACTCGGTTTATTGCCCGTTGCGAAGAGAAAAGGAAATTATCGTATTTATGCAGCGATTGATGTCCAATCAGTCAAAATGATCCGTCTTGCCCAAGCGGTTGGATTTAGTCTTGCTGAGCTGTATGACCTTGCTGTTTTAAAATATCAACAGAACCGATTTCCTGTAGAAGTGGCGAAGGCTTTAATCGCCAACAAGCATCAGCAAATTTTAGAACACCAACACGCCTTAAACCGTTTACAAGAAAACTTAAAGCAATTGGAGGATGAAATTACCCAAACCTACATGACCGACAACAGCGCTGTATAACACCGTTAATCAACAAATCTGAAAATTAAAGCTTGACTCTGCCCTTAGGGGAAAGGTTTATGGTCATAACTCCTTTTATTATGGATTTATAAAATGAGTTCTCATCTTTCGACATTTAAAAATTCAACAGCATTAATTACCGGCGCATCTTCAGGAATCGGCAAAGCTTATGCGCAAAAGCTTGCCTCCCTAGGCATCCACTTAATTTTGACCGCACGCTCTGAGCAAAAACTGAATGAGTTAGCCAATGAACTTCAAAAAAAATATAACATTCAGGTTGAAGTCATTGGTTTAGATTTGGCTCAACCCCATGCAGCGCAAAAGCTGTTTGATGAGGTGCAAGCACGAAAATTATCGGTCGAAATTTTAATTAACAACGCAGGATTTGGAAAATGGAGCAAATTTCTAGATCAATCTGCCGCAACCTACAACGAAATGATCATGCTTAACATGAATAGTGTAACGTCTTTATGTTACTTATTTTTGCCACAAATGCTGGCGAGCAAAAAAGGCATCATGATCAATATCGCATCGACAGCGGCGTTTCAACCCTTGCCGTATATTGCGGTCTATGGCGCAAGCAAATCTTACGTGCTTAATTTTACTGAAGCACTTGCAGGAGAATATGCATCCTCAGGGGTTAAATTCTTGGCGGTTTGTCCTGGCAATACCGAAACCAACTTTACACAAGTAGCAAATGCCGATACTCGCGGCATGAAAAGCTCTTCAGTCGATGACGTCATTTCAGCCACATTAGTAGCCCTAGATCAAAACAAAACATCAATTATTGTCGGGTGTAGCAACTATCTCACCGCTCAATTACCCCGTATTTTGTCTCGCAAGAAAATGCTTCATATGGTTGAACGTATTCTCAGAGACCGCGTTCTGAAAGCATCATAAGTACATCCTGCTTGAAAAGATTAAGAACCGTTGCTTAATCTTTTCAATGTTGAAATATTTGCCACGCATAAATTAAACCTGCCGCAGCCACGACCCAACTGAGTGTCGCTACGCCCAAACATGACCACATCGACATGCGCGTCGCCAACACATAAACGGCAGCTAAATAAATGGCATAAGGAATCAGAGACCATAAGCCAAATAACGCGGTTTTTTGTAAGGCTTCCGCCCCTTTTTGTTGGTACACAATCACATGTGCAATCAGGGCAAAAGTGGGAAACAGCGGAACCAAACCTGCAATATAAAAAGCCTTACTTTTGGATAAAATTGAAATCAGCAGCACGACTGCTGCACCCAACATACATTTTAAAAATAATGCCCACATACTTCGGTTCTACCAATACTTTCACTATCTAGCCCACCCTTGTATTCTGCGCGTTAAAAGGCAGCTTTGCATGTGAATTTAGTGGAAATATCTAGGATAAAATATCGAATCTGAAACCGTTTTGCTCATCAACCTACGTTCAGATAAACATGACGATGTTCTGTTGGTGTAAAAGTTTGAACAACACTACAATGACTTTCTACAAATTCTAGAAAAAGACATCAATGTTTATGCGCGCCAATATGATGCTATTTCAAGGCAACATGCTTTCGAATCCGTTGAGTCTATTTTTGAATGTCCACTTGCCTTGGCTTGCTAAATCATCCCAAGCAAAGGTGTTATGCACAGGCTGCTAACACCTCGATGGGGTTTCAGGTCTAAAGTAAATTGACTGCCAATAACGCCAATAGCGCAGGCACCGCCTGAATATAAATAATCTTTTTACTGGCGGTCATCCCCCCATAAATCCCTGCCACCAATACACAGCCTAAAAAGAAATTGGCCAGAGCCAAGGCATAGCTTTCAGGTGCGCACAAAGACCAGAATAAACCTGCTGCCAAAAAGCCATTATACAGCCCCTGATTTTGTGCCATGACCTTGGTCAATTGGGCTTTTTCAGGAGTGTTGCCAAAGGCTTTCAAGCCGTAGGGCTTATCCCATAAAAACATTTCTAGCACTAAAATATAGACATGCAAAACTGCAATGAGTCCCACTAAAATTTGTCCAAACATTTTTATTTTCCTTCTTTGTTGTTTTATCTACGATGGCGAAAGTGAGCCTTTCGGCCCACTTCAACCTTCAAAATTAAGCTTTAAATAACACTTTACCTTGGCGTGCTGCTTGGGTAGCTTTTTCTGCTGCTTGCGACACCTGATCAAACGCATAAATTCCTTCGACAGGTAGGGTCAGTTTCTGCTGTGCCGCGAGCGTTAATAATTCCATCACCAAAGCTTTTTTACGTTCCGCAGGCATGTGCTGATTCACTACACTCGCCCAAAATCCTTTGATTGTGGCTTGTTTAAAGATTAAATCGCCCGACTCAATCTGCATGGTTTCACCCGTCATGCTACCGAAGGAGACCAATAAAGAGTTTTCACCCAATAAGCTCAACAATTCACCGCTGGCTTTACCTCCAATCGAGTCGACCCCAACCATCAATGGCTGATCACCCTGAATGGCTTTGACTTGGGCTTTCCAATCGGCTTGATCAGTTGCCACCACATTTTGAATGCCTAAAGCAGTCATTTCGGCAATAGCTTCTTGACGACGTACCAAGTTAATCACATGAATGCCACGTGCTTGGGCCACCATCGCCACGGTTTTACCCACTGCACCATTGGCAGTGTTTTGAATCATCCACTGACCTGACTCTAAGTTAGCAAAATCCAATAACATTAAAGAACTGAGAGGCATGGCAATCAACTGTGCTGCCAATTCATCGGGAATCGCATCGGGTAAAGGAATGAGGGCTGCTGCTGGCGCGAGACAATATTCTGCCCAACTACCATGAATGCCCGCCACAGAAACACGCTGCCCTAATTCAAAACCACCCACATCTGCACCGAGCGCATCAATTATCCCAACCGCTTCACTGCCACCAATGGCAGGTAATTCAGGCTTATAGCCATAACTACCACGGACTGTCCATACATCATGGTTATGAATCGGGGATAAAATCACTTTTAAACGGACTTGCCCTGCTTTTGGCTCAGGTTGTGGCATATCTGCTTGTTCTAATACATCAACTGGTTCGCCAAAACGACGATGAATAATACTGCGCATGGGTTAATCCTTGATGGGTTGTAATAGGTTGTGTGTGGTGTCAAGCGCCAAATGCAAAGGGGCTTTGTCTTGTGCCAGTTTGGCCAGCAAGGCTGCACCCAACCACAGTTGATACATCACTTGTGCCATTTTGAAAGGTTGGATATGTGCAGGAATGGAACCTTCCTGCTGTCCTTCCTCAAGCAAAGCCGCAACGCGTTCGGTTAATTTATTGACCCCGAAATTCAGGATTTGACGCATATCTTCAGACAAGTCAGACACTTCGGCTGCCAATTTTACAATCAGACAGTTTCCCGCCCAACCACCCCGAATCGGGTCTTCAATCCATGCCTGCCATAACGCCATCAATCGCGCATAAGCACTGCCGTCCGTCAGTTGCCACAACTGCTCCACCTGATCTTTATAATCGGTGATGTACTGCTCTAACAGCGCACAGCCAAAAGCCTCTTTCGACGCAAAATAATGGTAAAACGAGCCTTTCGGCACGTCACAGGCTTTTAAGATTTCTTGTAGCCCTACCCCGACAAAGCCTTTCTGTAATACCAGTGGAAAACTGGTGTCCAGAATATGCTGGCGGGTGGCTTCACTTTTACTTGATCGTTTCATGAGCTGACTATATTTTAATATTAGACCAGTCGTCTAGTAAATTTATGTAACTTGGACGGTTAAATTTCTACAGTAGTAGCCACTACGGCAAATGAATGTTAATAATAGCGACTTAAAATACGCGAGATTGTTCAGGGATAATTCATCCGTCATGATTTGTCGTTCAAAAACCCAGATCACTGACTTGAACAATTTTAAAGCGCTATCATATAAGTTTCTATTTGCACAATAATTGAGATGTTTTCATGAGCCAAAGTCATATCCGTATTCGAGGTGCACGTACCCACAATTTAAAAAATGTGAGCCTCGATATTCCCCGCGACAAGTTTGTGGTGATTACGGGACTCTCAGGTTCAGGTAAATCCTCTCTCGCTTTCGATACCTTGTATGCCGAAGGTCAGCGCCGCTATGTAGAATCGCTGTCTGCCTATGCGCGTCAGTTTTTATCGCAAATGGAAAAACCTGAGGTTGACTCGATTGAAGGCTTAAGTCCCGCCATTGCTATCGAACAAAAATCTACTAGCCACAACCCACGCTCGACAGTAGGCACCATTACTGAAATTTACGACTATCTACGCCTACTCTATGCGCGGGTTGGCACGCCTTTTTGCCCTGAACATGACCTACCGATGGTGGCACAAACCATTTCAGAAATGGTTGATGCAGTCAAAGCCCTTGAAGAAGGCACCGCCTTAATGTTACTTGCGCCTGTGGTACGCGAGCGAAAAGGCGAATACAGCAATCTGTTTGAACAACTGCAAAGTCAAGGTTTTGTTCGTGCCCGTGTCGATGGGGAAATTATTGATATTGATTCACCGCCTGAACTGGACAAAAAGAAAAAGCACACCATTGAAGTGGTGGTCGACCGTTTTAAAGTCCGTGATGACTTGGGCAACCGTATTGCAGAAAGTTTTGAAACTGCTCTACGTTTAGGTGGTGATATTGCGGTACTGTCATGGATGAAAGGTGAACATCCTGACCGTGTTTTTTCAGCCAAACACTCTTGTCCTAAATGTGACCGTGCTGTAGCAGAACTAGAACCCCGCCTGTTTTCCTTTAACAATCCCTTTGGTGCCTGCCCTGTCTGTGATGGTTTAGGCACACGCAGCCATTTCAGTGCCGACAAACTCATTCCAAATTCAGAACTCTCGATTAGTCAGGGTGCCATTCGTGGTTGGGACAGACAACGCCCGTATTACTACAGCATGATTCAAAAAGTTGCGGATCATTTTGAATTTTCTTTGGATACCCCGTGGAACGAGCTGGATAAAGACACCCAGAAGAAGTTTTTATACGGCACAGGCAAAGAAAAGGTCGATCTCAGTTATATCGATGAGCGTGGACGCAAGCACAATCGCGTACAACCTTTTGAAGGGATTTTGCCGCATCTTGAGCGTCGTTACCGTGAAACCGAGAGTAACTATGTACGCGATGATTTGGCACAGTATTTATCCAATGCGGCTTGTGATGCCTGCGGTGGTTCACGTTTAAACGAAATTTCCCGCAATGTACGTGTCAAAGACAAAACCATTGCCGAGATTACCCAAATGGCGATTGGCGATGCTGAGACCTATTACCAAAGCCTAAATTTAACCGGTGCCAAAGGTGAAATTGCCGACAAGATTTTTAAAGAAATTCGTGAACGCTTACACTTTCTCGTGTCTGTCGGGTTGAACTATCTGAGCCTGTCGCGTTCGGCAGAAACCCTGTCGGGCGGTGAAGCGCAGCGTATTCGTCTGGCTTCACAAATTGGTGCAGGCTTGATGGGTGTAATGTACGTGTTGGATGAACCCTCGATTGGTCTGCATCAACGTGACAATGACCGTCTACTGGAAACCTTAGTGCGCTTGCGTGACCTCGGCAATACCGTGTTGGTGGTCGAACATGATGAAGATGCAATTCGCGCTGCCGATCATATTATTGATATTGGCCCAGGTGCGGGCGTGCATGGTGGTGAGATTATTGCCGAAGGTACGGCAGATGAATTGGCACGTCATGAAGATTCACTCACAGGGCAATATCTGTCTGGAAAACTCAAAATTGCTGTGCCTAAACAGCGTACGCAACCGCCACGTCCTGACGAACAAATTAAGCTCATGGGGGCTGCGGGACACAACCTGAAAGATGTTGACCTCACCATTCCACTGGGTGTGATGACCTGTGTCACAGGCGTGTCGGGTTCAGGTAAATCGACTCTGATTAACCGTACCTTATTGCCATTGGCTGCGACCCAACTCAATGGTGCAACGACTTTAACTGCTGAAAAGTTCGACTCGATTGATGGCTTGCAATTCCTCGATAAAGTCGTGGATATTGACCAAAGCCCAATTGGACGTACTCCGCGTTCCAACCCTGCCACCTATACAGGTTTATTTACCCCAATTCGTGAGTTGTTTGCGCAAACGCCAGAAGCCAAAGCCCGCGGTTATGCGGCAGGTCGTTTCTCCTTTAACGTGAAAGGCGGACGCTGCGAAGCGTGTGAAGGCGACGGCATGATTAAAGTTGCCATGCACTTCTTACCCGATATGTATGTGCCCTGCGATAACTGTCATGGTAAACGCTATAACCGTGAAACTTTGGAAGTCGGCTACAAAGGCAAAAACATTTCTGATGTGTTGGACATGACGGTTGAAGATGCGATGCATTTCTTCGATGCCATTCCAGTCATTCACCGTCGTTTAGAAACGTTGAACCAAGTTGGCTTAGGTTATATCCGTTTGGGACAGTCAGCAACTACACTGTCTGGTGGTGAAGCACAGCGTGTGAAACTGGCACGTGAATTGGCAAAACGTGATACGGGTAAAACCTTGTATGTACTGGATGAACCGACCACAGGTCTGCATTTCCATGACATTGCCAAGTTGCTCGACATCCTGCATGAGCTACGTAACAAAGGGAACACCATTGTGGTGATTGAGCATAATTTGGATGTGGTGAAAACCGCAGACTGGATTATTGACTTAGGTCCTGAAGGTGGCGCAGGTGGCGGGATGATTATTGCTGAAGGTACACCTGAAGAAGTTGTGAAAAATAAAATTTCACATACAGCGAGATTTCTGAAACCGTTGTTGAAGTGATTGTAAAAGGGCTCATAAGAGCCCTTCTTCTTTTAACATACTCATAACAAACTCAATATTATTTTGTTGTGATACATCTGTTGAGGCATCAATTTTATTCTGAAGCATGGCTTCTATGCCTTGTTGAATTTGAGGCAAAATTTTTTCTTTTTGTGCTATTAACAGAATACCTCTGAGTAAATTTATTTTGGACGTATTTTTCAATTCCGAGTCATTTAACATATCCCCAAAAATTAAATTTTCCCAGTCTTGATGAACTGCATTTAAGAAGCTATTTTTTGCATTTCTAACCAATCTACGTTGTCGTAGAAATTGTAATAAAATTTCTGATAGCGGAGATAAATCAGTTTTAGGATTCCAATAACACCACAACCGCACATAACGATAAAATAAATTGGTTTTAATATCGCTAGCATCCATTAACTCATCTTTTATACTTTTTATATTATGCTGCAATGATTCTACTAAATGTTCTTTAACTGCTTTCTTTAACTGCTTAGATAAATCATTACGACCAAATTTTTTAAGAAGAAAACAATGAAAATTTATATTTTCTAAATCATTAAAAGCTATTGAATCACGAGATTTCTGGAAAAGATTCTCACAATAGTCTTGATCTACTTCTAAATTCCTCCACTGATTCATTAATCGACCTAACTCATCTTTCACAGCATTATTTCTTTCTGAAATGAACTCTGAGTTAGCTAAGTTATGCAATTCATTAGTATCAACACTATCTCTTTGCTCGAACCATTTTTTGTATTCTGTTGCCCACCTATCTACCATTACAAAATATTCTGATACCGATTGCAGAGATGCATAAGTTTTCTTCTTTAACTCACTCCATTCTGATTGGTCAAAATTAATCATGCCAAACTCATTATTAGTATTAAAATCTTGCCATGAAATACTAAACTTCTCTCCAAAATTTTCAATCAAATAGCCATGCAAAATGCGCACTAGAATTGTATGCTTTGTTAAATATGCTACTTCGTCAGGTAATTGTTCTATAAATTGTAGATAAAGCTTAATTACCTTTTGAAAAAACCGAAAATTATGAATTTCTAACTTATCTGCAAATTCCACCATCAATTCAACTAATGGTGCATCCATATCTTGCGCATTTGCACGAATCAAAGGTTCAACCGAATTGATTATGATTGTTTCATCAATCAACTTTTCCTTATATTCAGCGTACTTCTTCTTATTGTCACCCTCAGCTTTATCTTCATCTAAGATCAAAATAATCTGACAATTCTTTTCTAATTTAAGATAATTCGCTAAACCCATAACGTCTTTAATATCGAGTTTTTTTGACATCCGCTCAAAGTCATCAAAACAAATGATGGCATCTTTGACCTGATTAAACATCAAACTATCAAAAACTTTGGCTGAAGCACTGACACCAAACTGTGAAACTCTTGTATCCTTTAAAATGGATGGTAATCCTCGAATCCATCGAGGAATCTCCAAAGCTGAATGATTATTTTCAATATTGCTATAAATATGTGTTTTCAAGTCACTAAGTGACTCTAAACCAAATAAAGAAACATACACATATTTTTTTTTAAAATTAACTTCATCTCTAAAACTATTCCAAAAGAAAGTTTTACCAATGCCCCACGAGCCAGTAATCGCAATTGCAGTGCCGACATTACCTGCTCTAATGTTCTCTTCAAGCAAACTTTTCAGGCGTTTTCTTTTTTCTTCTAAATTCATACTCAAATCACGTAAAATCCAACTCGGCTTTTATCAAAACAGAAGCCCTATGACTTTTCAATAACTCAATTACATTATCAAAATCATGAAAGCATTCCTTCTCAGCATGTCTTTGGGACTTGTTTCCCTATACACCTTCGCCGATGGCTATATCAATGAAAATATGATTGTTTTCACTTCAGAATCCGATGGCAGCGATGACCAGTGGCAAGCACATCCCAAATGCACACCCAGTATTCAAGCAGGCGGCTCTTCAAAATCATGGCTAGTGCAATATTTTTATGCCGACCAAAGCCCCTTAACCTCAGGATTTATCACCACACAAAAACCGTCCAGCAAAGCCAGCGAATGCGAACATCTGGTGCATTTTCCAGATCAAGTGCAAGGTTCGGGAACATTTGAAAGTTATTATCCCAATGGCAAAATGCGCAGCCAAATTGAATACGAAGATGGAAGTTATCATGGCAAACTCACCTTCTGGCATGCCAATGGCTTAAAAGAGCAAGAGTCGACGATGAACCACGGCATTCTTGATGGGGAATATCGCATTTGGCACTCGAATGGACAATTGGCACTGTCCATGAAATATAAAGATGAGCTACAAAATGGCATGAAACAACGTTGGTATGCCGACGGCAAGCCATGGACCTATGTACGCTTTGAACATGGTGAGATGCGTGGCGAACTCAAACAATGGTTTCACAACGGAAAATTGGAACGCCGCGGAGAATATCGCAACGGCCTCAGACAAAACCGCTATGAAATTTGGTACGAAGATGGCACACCCGAAGCTGTCTTAACTTACGATGCAGGAAGTATTGTCCAAGCCCAGTGCTGGAATGAAGCCGGCAAACCTCGCGCTCGCAATAGTTGTCTTAGCAGTTATCAAGATGAAGAATAATTCTGAATAAACACTGATTGATGCGGTGATAGGTCTAACCTTGCACCGCATTTTTCCCTTTCGCCTTCGCTTTAAATAAAGACTGATCGGCTTTATGAAATAATTCCAACCAACTTGCACCACCGATGGCATAGCCCGCACTGACAGACACATATAAATCAGGGACAAGCCCCACCTGCATATTTGCCCTACCCACATCTCGCCGAATCTGATCGGCAATGTTCAGCGCTTCTATCTCACTCATTTGCTCAAGCAAGAGCAGAAATTCATCACCTCCGTAACGTACAATTAAATCTGTAGTACGTACATTGGCTTTTAAAATGTTTGCCACCATCTGAATAACTTTGTCTCCGATCATATGCCCATATTGATCATTTACTTGTTTAAAATCATCAATATCAATCACAATCAAACACAATTTTTCGAGTTTCTTAGGCTGCTTTTCTAAATGCCGAATATAACTCTCTAAAGCCAAACGATTTGCCACCCCAGTTAAAGCATCAGAATTGGCAATATTTTTTAATTGAAACTCCAAAGCATCTCGCTGCTGCAACATGCTTTCTAATTTACGTATCGCCGTAAACAATGAATCCACCCCTGAACCATGCTGTAATGCTTCTGTTGTCTCAAGTTTTGAGCCTTGGGATAAATTCAAAATTGTCTCGCGCGCCTGAATTAATGGTTCAAAAACCTTACGACGTGCATAGATCATGGTAAATAAAGCAGCAAACAAAGAAATGGTGGTCACAAAAAGAGTGAGATAAAATTGGCGTTTGGCCTGTAATTTCTCTCGTTCTGCCACTTGCAAACTATAATCTAAAATATAGGTTTGCAAATTCACGACGGAACTGAATTTATCGACGATTTTTTGGGTTAACTCAGTACCCGATAATTCATAAGGTCGCCCTGAAATGCTGTCTTGTATCAAATGTTGTACCGTGTTTATACCCTGCTCAAGAAAATCCGTCTTTACTTTTTCATGTAATTGCATAAATTCAACAGTTTTATCTTGTTCAGGCAAAATGGTATTCACCAAATCCCATAAATAATGTGCCTGATGCTGAGTTTGTAAGGAACGTGCCAAATTGCTATCAGGCATTTTCTGTTTAAAGGTCACAGGGGCAATCACATTCGAAGCAACACGCCCTGCTTGATCACGCAAATCGGCTAAAATTAAAATCAAGGTATAATAATTTGAGGTATGTTCATCTAGGCTTTGCGAATGAATCACCATATTTTTCAATACATTATGACTTACATCCCATGCTGCAAACATCTGTAATATGGCAGCATCCAATTGTTCCATATTGCGTTGTGTGCGGGGCAAAGCTGCATAGCTATCGACGGCATCACGCCCTTGTTGTAGCTGCGGTTGTAATTGCGTCACAATTTCAGCCGCTTCAGTATTAAATCCTGCCTCATTCAAACGTAAAATTGTGCTTTGAATATGCTGATCGACCCCTTGTCGATATTCAGCTAATTCTTGTTGATTTTGTGCATATTCTTCAACTGTACTCGACATGACTTTATTGCTGGGTGCGCGTTCACGTGAAATTTTATTGGATAATTCGGCAACTGCACGCAGACTCTGAATTTCTGTTAAAGATAGCTGCGCCTGTTGGTAATTTTGGTGGCTTTTTAAAATAAGAGGTACGGAAATAAACAGTAACGACAGTACAATGACCAACATTGCACCCAATAATCGTTTACTTATATTTTCTGCCCGTAATGTTGCCATGAATATGATTAAATTTCGCTAAGTTGCTTCTTTATAGTTAAACCATAACATTGATAAAAGATGCAACGCTGAAAACGATATTTTAATTTGTTATTTTTGCTTTGCTTTGAGACATTTAAATTTAGCATAACGGATTGAATACCCAAAGGCAGCCTTAGACTACTTTCATCTCATCTGCCCTGAAGCCTATATTTTATCCCCTTATAAATAGGGAAAAACACCAAGTTTATCTAAAGCATCTAGTGTGAGTTGTTTACGCATTGCCAATTGCTGCTCATTCTGCATCTGCATATTTAAGGCAAATGCCAAAATTTTACCGTTGGGCTGTTCCACCCATCCCACATACCAACCCACCTGAGGTTGTACATCGGCTCCCCATCCTGACTTGGCATATAACTTAGCAACACCGCGACGCTCCACATATAACATTTCTTTCACCTCTTGTTGAACTTGTACATCAAAAGGTAAGGTCTGAGTCGCAAGTCTGTAAGCAAATTCAGCTTCTTGTTGTGGTGTAATTTTTAAAGGTCCATCTAACCAAAAACGATCGACCTGAGAACCTATCTGAGCATTTCCATAACCGACACGATGAAGCTCTTTTTGCATCAACGGTAGACCAATACGTCGTGCTAAGGTTTGATAGACAGGAACGGCTGATGCTTGCATCGCCTGTGCCAAAGTCATGTCCTTTTCCCAACTTTTCAATGCACGTGCTTTGCCATCCCATGCAAATACTTCAGTGGTCGTGGTTTTATGCTGCTGCAAACCAATTAAAGCATTTAACATTTTAAAAGTTGAAGCTGGTATATAGGCAGTTTCGGCACGTTGCAAATCATTGCCAAAACGCTGCAATTTTTCCCCATCATAAGTCACAAAGACCACTGCGCTATCCACTGCTTGAAACATATGATTCAACTCAACCAATCGTGGTTATTGCATCATCGACTGTTGCTGAATTTGATCCTTGACGGGTTGCTGGCTGCATGCGCTTAACAGCATCCAAGTTAAAACCGAACAAGATAGACCTTTTAGCATCCACATTCTGACTTGCTCCATCACTTTTAGACCTATCATAGCCAGATTTTGACCAAACGGAATAAATTCCATTGAATTTGTTTACTTTTGATCCATTATGGTGCATAATGCACAACATTAGGGCGTTTTTAATTTCATCCTCAGCAGATATTTTTAAATTTCCCTGTTTTTTGGCGAAAAAATCCCAGTTTATTTACTTAAACTGGGATTTTTTTATTATACGATTAAATCGCTATATTAATTTCAACTCAATTTTACAGCATAAAAGCACTATATTGGTGCAATAAATCAGTTTAATGCTTCTCTGATTTACCTATTTAAGACACATCTACCATAACTAAAATGTATTTAGACAAGTTCACTGACTCCCTATAAGCCCAGTCTATTGCAAATATGTACCACTTTAGCTTCTCTAGTTCTATGTGTTATTTTTAAGTCACATTTCATGTTTTAAAAAGCAAAAAAAAGCCCAACCTTGGGGAAAGTTGGGCGATAAACTAAAACTTTTTGTGGAGAATCAGGCAGCTATCACACTATTTGCATGAAACATGATCTGATTACTCAATTATTATGTCTCTCTTTTCTTCAGATGTAAAGCCGATTAAATTACTTTGTTTTATATAAAAACACATTTAATACAGATTAAGAGAAGCAAGTCACATTAATGGCAAAAAATAGCTTATTAAAAGTACAATTGTTACATTTTTCGTAATATTTAATTAAATTTTGAACAATTATTCAGAATGAATCACAAATGATTGCTGCAATTTAATGAAACTTATCATTGTTTTTAACAATTACTTTTAAATAATTAATTTCTTTTTACAATTAAAAAGCTATCTTGTTTTGCCGCATTCTTGTGCCGAAAAATAAGAAAAGAATGAACTTATTCAATTGTAATCCCTGCCTTTTTTAAAGGTTGACATAAATTTTTCTATCTGTCTACTTTATGTACATCACTTATTCCAAGTAAATGCGCACTGCAATCTGTAACACGCGTTTAATTGACTAAATAAATTGTTACAATACAATGCTAGTTGTTTAATTCATTCTAACAAACTGGTAACACTCATGAAAAAACTCGGTTTAGCCACTGCATTATTATTAGCCATGACCGGTGCTCAAGCATACCAATTCGAAGTACAAGGTCAATCTGAATACATCGATGCATCTGCAGCAAACGACAAAGACTTTACTGGTGGTGTGCAAGGTACTTACTACTTTAAAGATGTAGATTCTTCTAAAGGTCCTTTAGCAGAAGCAGCTTTTTTAAACCAAGCTTCTAACGTATCTGTAGCGTACAACTATGCTGAATTAGATGCTGACGTAGTTGCACATAACTATGGCGCTAAAGCTGAAGCTTATATCCCAACTAAATTCGTTCCTGCTTATGCAAGCGCGTCTTACAGCCACACTATTCTTGACGGCAAAAATGGTTTGTCAAATGATCAAGGCGACCGTTATGCATTAGAACTTGGTGCTTTAGCTGCTCCAAACTTCTTGGTTGCTGTAGGTTATACCAACGTCGCTGACCAATTTGCTCTTGATGCGTTCAACGTAATGAGCAATGGTGTGGTTAAAGCTGTTGGTGAAACTGCAACGATTGATGAAGACCAAGATGCAATCACAGCGCGTACTAAATATGTAGGCAACATTGACGGCACAAACATGTCAATCGGTTTTGAATCTGGCCTTGTTTACGGTGATGCAACTGCATACCAATTGAAAACTGACCTTTATTTAAACCCTAAATTAAGTGTTGGCGCTTCTTATGCTGAATCTAGCTACGAAGGTACACCTGACTCAGCTTGGGGTGCAAACGTGAACTACTTCATCACTCCAGCAGTTGCTGTAGGTGCAAGCTATGTTAATGCGAATGCAAAAGATGTTGATCTTGACACGCAAACTGTTGGCTTAAATGCTAAATTCCGCTTCTAATTGATTAGATGCTGAATCAAAAAAGGACGCTACATGCGTCCTTTTTTATTGCTTATATGTTCGGGCTACGCACCAAACTCAAGAAATGAAGATGACGTTCATACTGATCAATAATATCTTGCAGTAAATCTTCCAAGGTCCAGTCCATCACATCATAATTTTGTCCACCTTCCCGCAAAAAAACTTCGGCTTGATAAAACGGCTGATCTTGCACTCGTGCATCTGCCATAAAACTCGGTGGCTGAGTTTCACGTGAAACAACTTGATAAATAAAATTGATTTCATTGTGATGATCGACGCGCAATTGTAATCCCTGTTCAATCGGTCGAATGGTCACTTCAAGTTGACGACGCTGAAATTCCTTTTGTACTTGCAGAAAAGCGTGTTGCACATCTTGTTGTATAAACTGTTCCACCTCTTGTTGGGTATGCGGGTAATGCATGATCAGCCCCAAACGCTGCTGCCAACTACGTGGATTTTGAATGGCTCGTGGGGTAATCCGCGCTTCTTGCAGTGCTTGCATTTTGGTTAAATCCAAACTGAGTGCTTTGATTAAACCCCAACACATCAACAACATAATTAAGGTAAAGGGCAAAGCACTCATAATGGTGGCCGATTGCAATGCCGCTAAGCCCCCTGCCATCAAGAGAATAATCGAGAGCAGTGCAATTAAAACCGTCCAAAATAATCGCTGCCATAAAGGTGAGTTTTCACTTTCTGCGGTTAAGTAATCAATCACGAGTGAGCCTGAATCGGCAGAAGTGACAAAGAATAGCACCACCAATACCGTTGCAATCAGGCAAGAAATTTGTGCAAATGGAAGATGCGTCAGAAACTCAAATAGTGCCACGGATGAATCGTGCTGTACCGCTGCAATCAAGGAGCTTTGCCCATCGTGAATAATACTGAACAGCGCTGCATTCCCCATAAAGCCCATCCAGATTAAAGTAAAACCCGTCGGGATAAATAACACGCCAACAATAAACTCTCGAATACTACGTCCACGGGATACCCGGGCAATAAACATCCCGACAAATGGTGACCATGAAATCCACCACGCCCAATACATAATGGTCCAACCGCCAATCCAGCCATTGGGTTGATAGGCATACAAGTTGAAGGTCATTGTGAACAAGTTGGAGATATATTGCCCTGCATTTTGAATGCTGGTTTGTAGGATATAAATTGAGGAACTCGCGAAAAAAACGAATAAAAGTAAAACCAAAGCGAGAATCAAATTCAACTCAGACAGGCGTTTAATCCCTTTATCCAAACCAAAGCCAACCGACAATGCCGCTAAAAAGCTGACAAAGATAATCAGCCCCACTTGAATAAAAACACTTTGCTGAATACCAAATAAATAATTCAAGCCAGAATTAATTTGGGTCACCCCAAAACCGAGTGTGGTGGCCACCCCGAAAATGGTGCCCAAAGTGGCAAAGGTGTCGACTGCATCACCCAAAGGACCATATATTTTTTTGCCGACCAGCGGATACAATGCTGAGCGGACTTTAAGCGGCAAATTATGCCGAAAGGAAAAGTAAGCCAGTGATAATCCCACTAGTGCGTAGATGGCCCATGCATGTAAGCCCCAATGGAAAAAAGTAATCCGCATTGCTTGTTGGGCCGAAGCTAACGTTTCCCCTTCTCCAGTCGGTGGATTAACATAATGCATGACGGGTTCAGCCACGCCAAAAAACATCAGTCCAATTCCCATACCAGCAGTAAAGAGCATCGCAAACCAAGAGCTTTTACTGTATTCGGGGCTACTATGATCGGGTCCTAATTTAATTTTACCCATATCCGACATAGCGATAAAAATAAGTAAAATAAGAAAGAACGCAACTGCTAAGACATAAAACCAGCTAAAAGAATCAATAATCCATTGATTTAAACGCTTGGTTAAGTTTTCAAAACCACTTGGGTCAAATAAAATTAAAGCCAAAAAGAGCACGATAATGGCAACAGTACTGAAAAATACATTCCGTTTGACATTGGCAAATGGAGACGTCTTGATGGAAGGCATAATTTCCCCCAGAAGATTTTTATAAATGTAAAAAATGAAACCAATTAGGTTAATTTCGCGAGTCTTATTAAGAAGTGAATATGTTAAATTTTAACAATTCTTGATGATGATAATAAATACTGTGAGCCGAGGCAGTTCAATTCCTGTAACGATTTACTGCGTTGCATTAGTCATTATTTTGCCGAGGATCATGCCGAATATATTGTAGCGCAATGAGTCTGGACACAATTAAGGCCAAATACATGACGCCGCAAAACATTTGTAAGATCGCCAAAATACGCGCTGCTGGCGTCATGGGCATAATATCGGATAGCCCTGTGGCCGACTGTAAACTAAAACTTAGAAATAACAGGTTCAACCAAGATTGCAGACCCGCGGTTGGACTTTGGAAACTATTAGGCATCAGGAGTTGGCAAATATTGTATAAGAATGCAAACCCCCAAGCCATAAGGGTGAATACAGCGCCTGCTGCAAACATTTCATCTTTGGTTAAATAACGGTCTGCAAACATATAACGAACCAAACCATAGGCTGCCAAAAAATAAGCCAAACTTTCAAAACTGTGTGCAATCACCTGTATCGCTACGGTGTCGAAGCCCAACAAAATAAGAAAAGAAAAAATAAAAGCCCCACCGACAAAGCTTAAACCCAAAAAAGTATAAACCGGCGTTTGTCGAATCACTTTGGCAATGATGAGTAAGGCCAATACCCCCAGACACCACATAAATGCCCGATATGACAAACCTCGATGACCCATTATCGACAGCCACAACATACAGAATTGAACCAACAGTAACCATGCCGATGGCAATAAGCGAAAT
Organism: Acinetobacter sp. AM; assembly: GCF_003105055.1. Lineage (NCBI taxonomy): Bacteria > Pseudomonadati > Pseudomonadota > Gammaproteobacteria > Moraxellales > Moraxellaceae > Acinetobacter > Acinetobacter sp. AM. The sequence continues at coordinate 104,154 of NZ_QETG01000003.1, forward strand.
CCTTTCCAGAAGTCGATCATCACTTGCATATTGGTCTGCCTTATCAATAAATGGAGTTATCTCAAATATTTGTTTCTACTTGTTTTGAGGAATCTTTTCTTTTGCTTATTCTTTTTTAGCGTATTTAGTGGATTGGGTCTAGCAGATATTTGGTGTTCATTTTTGTGTGACGTTGAATACACAATAAAAAAGCCCCTAACGGAGCTTTTTTATTGCTTGATACAGAATTAGTGATCAGATGCGCCTGAAATACCAACGCCTGTCATCGAACGTACATACTGTGCGTCAAATGCTTTACGTTCTGCTTGGGCACGTGCAGAATTATCTGTCACAGAGAACAACCAGCAGCAGAAGAACGCCAATGGCATTGCAAAGATTGCAGGACCATTGAATGGGTTGATTGGAGTATCAGAAATACCCAAAGTGTCTACCCAAACTGCTTTCGCTAAGATAATGAGTACCACCGCAGTTACTAGACCCACCAAACCGCCAATCACTGCACCACGTGTAGTTAAGCCTTTCCAGAACATTGATAATACAAGTACTGGGAAGTTCGCACATGCAGCTACAGAGAATGCTAAACCTACCATGAAGGCAACGTTTTGTTTTTCGAACAAAATACCCAAAATCATTGCAAAAATAGCTAAACCTAAAGTTGCAATTTTAGACATGCGAAGTTCAGATTCAGGTGTAGTTTGACCTTTCTTGAATACGTTTGCATACAAGTCATGCGAGATTGCAGAAGCACCAGACAATGTCAAACCTGCAACTACTGCAAGAATGGTTGCAAATGCTACTGCTGAAATGAAGCCCATGAACAAGTCACCGCCCAATGCATCAGACAAGTGAACCGCAGCCATGTTGTTACCACCAACAAGCTCAAGCTTGCCAGTCAGTGCCATTTTCGCAACATCAAGGAACTGTGGGTTGTTCGATACATAAAGGATCGCACCAAAGCCAATGATGAAAGTTAAAAGGTAGAAATAACCAATGAAACCTGTTGCCACAACTACGGACTTACGTGCTTCTTTCGCATCTTTAACGGTAAAGAAACGCATTAAAATGTGTGGAAGACCTGCTGTACCGAACATCAATGCAAGACCTAAAGAAATCGCATCAATTGGGTTCGCGGCCAGTTTACCAGGACCCATGATGTTACCTGCTTCAGCTACAGTAATTTCATGTACTTTTGCAAAGACATCAATCGATTGAGAGAACATTTCAGCGAAGCTAAAACCTACGCCTTTCATGACCATGAATGCCATAAACGAAGCGCCAGATAAAAGCATTACCGCTTTAATAATCTGTACCCAAGTCGTTGCCAACATTCCACCGAAGATTACGTAAGCCATCATCAGAAGACCAACAATCACTACAGCAATGTTGTAGTTCAAACCAAATAGAAGTTTGATCAACTGACCTGCACCTACCATCTGAGCAATCAGATAGAATGCAACTACAACTAAAGAGCTGACTGCGGCAAGTGTACGTACTGGTTTTTCCGCCAAACGGAATGACACCACGTCAGATAAGTTGAACTTACCTAAGTTACGTAGACGTTCAGCCACCAAGAACAATACAACTGGCCAACCCACCATGAAACCCAATGAATACAGCAAGCCGTCAAAACCTGAGCTGAAAACCATTGCAGAAATACCCAAGAATGACGCTGCGGACATATAGTCACCCGCAATCGCTAAACCATTTTGGAAACCTGAAATTCCGCCACCTGCTGTATAGAAGTCTGTGGTACTCGTGGTTTGTTTTGCTGCCCATTTGGTAATAAACAAGGTAAAGCCGACAAAAATGGCAAACATGATGATGGCATGCCAGTTAGTCGCTTGCTGTTCAGCTGCACCTAAATCTGGACCTGCAAGTGCGACACCTGAAGCCATTAGGGTTGTTGCAGCAACTGTAAGTGCTTTCAATGAATTCCATTTCATTAGTGCTGTCCTTTCTCGTGCGCAATTGCTTCAACTTCGCGGATTGCTTCTTCATTTAATGCATCAAGTTTGTTATTCGCGATATACGAATACACACCACATAAAACAAAAGACAATACAATAATGCTTAAACCCAATGGCATACCAATCGTGGTTACACCACCACTAAAGGAAGTCATTAAAAACTCTTTGTTATAGCCAACCAACAGCATAAAACCAACGTACACAACCAACATAATGATCGTCAGTGTCCAGCTGAGTTTACTTTTGCGACTGACCATTTCCTTAAATTTGGGATTTTGTAGAATCTGGTTTACGTGAACCTCATCCATAATATTGCTCCTGTGAAGCGTCCAGCCATAGACGCATTTTTAATTTGAATTATTTCGTATACAAACTTAACAATGTTGTAGGGTTCTTGTAATTTAGACTTTGGTCTTTAAATTTTAATCAAATCAAACTGCCATGAACTTGAATAGGCTATGATAAGCCCGTAACTCGGGACAATTCGGCACTATGAACAGTTGGCTTATTATTGGCGTTCTCGCCCTTTACATCGTATTACTTTTTATTTGCGCCTTCTATGGGGAAAAACATGCAACTCGTCTAAGCACACGCGGACGGATGCTGTTATTCAGCTTAACTTTAGGGGTGTATTGTTCTTCATGGACCTTTTACGGTGCAACAGGTGCCGCAGTTCGGGAAGGCATTATCTTTCTGCCGATTTATTTAGGTCCATTACTGTTCGTTGCTTTGGGCTATGACATTTGGCGCAGACTCGGTCGTGTCCGCCAACACCATGCTATTTCTTCAATTGCCGACTTTATGGCTGCACGCTATGGTAAAAGTGGACCTTTGGCGTCACTGGTCACCATTTTGGCTGTGATTGCCATTATTCCTTATCTCGCATTACAACTGCGCGCGATTGCGTTGAGTGCGACCGTTATCTTGCAACAAAACACGGGGTTGGAAAGCACCACCAACAGTGTGCTTTTTCTGACGGGGATTCTGGCTATTTTGGCCATGATTTTCGGGACAAGGCAGATCGCCAATACTGAACAGCATGGTGGATTAATGCTTGCTGTGGCGTTTGAATCTTTTGTCAAATTATTCGCCTTGCTCTGCGTGGCCATTTTCTTTGTTTTCGCCGAGCCTGAAAATCTCGGGCAAATTTCGCATGATGTGGCCAAAACATTCAAAGATGTCCAACTCTTTGGTGTTCCTGAAACCTTCTGGATTCAAACGCTGTTAGCCGCTTTAGCCATCATCTGTCTACCCCGCCAATTCCATGTGGCCGTGGTCGAATTACGTGATGAAAAACATATTCGTGGTGCACGTCGCTGGTTTGCCATTTATCTGATTCTCACCACACTGGCCATTATTCCGATTGCCAGTTGGGCATTACATGCTGCACCTGAATATTTAGCGATTCCCGATGTTGCAGTACTCTCACTTCCGATTAGTTATCAGCAGGATTGGCTCACCATCTTGGCATTTTTGGGTGGATTTTCTGCCTCGACAGGCATGTTATTGGTGTCTTCGGTCGCCTTGTCTATTATGCTCAGTAATGACCTGATCATGCCTGCTCTATGGCGCTTTAATTTCCTTTCTCGACATGATAAACGCATGCCTTTGGTGCTGAAATTCACCCGTCGGGTCTGTATTTTAGCGGTCATGTTACTGGGCTTTTTATTCTTTCATTTCTTTAATGATATTGATCAGCTCTCCGTATTTGGCTTATTAGCTTTTAGTGCAGTGGCACAATTTGCCCCAGCCCTGATTGGAGGCCTGTACTGGCGTGGCGGGAGTAAACAAGGGGTTTACGCTGGGTTAAGTGTTGGTTTTATGATGTGGGCTTACACCCTACTGCTCCCCACCATATTACGCAGCTTCCCCGAAGATTACACCGCCTTCACCATGCAGTTTTTACTCCATGGCCCATTCGGCATGAGCTGGTTACGCCCAGAAGCCCTGCTGGGTTTTGAATCTTTTGCGCCATTAACCCACGGCGTGATTTGGGCTTTGGGACTCAACATTCTGCTGTATATTTGGATTTCTCGTATTTTCAGACCAAGTATTGCCGAACAGATTCAAGCCGAAAGCTTCTTCTATTATGAAACCAAGCCCTTGCCTGCACAAAATACATCTTCTGAAATCAACTATTTACATCATGATGTCGCACGTTTAAAAGTTGAAGACTTAATTACCTTAGCCAAACGCATTACTGGAGATGGACCTACAACCCGAGCTTTTGAACAATTCTGTCAGCAAAACAATGTGGTTTTAAATGCCAACAGCAGCGCCAATGGTATGTGGTGGCGCTTTACGGAACAGTATTTGGCAGGCACCATTGGTGCAGCGTCTGCACGTACCTTATTGACGACTGCAATGGTCAATAATGGCTTAGCTTTGGGGCAAGTGGCCAATATTTTAGACCAAGCCTCTCAATGGCAACGCTTTAATCAAAACCTGATTATGACCATGATCGATCACATGACCCAAGGCGTGAGTGTGGTCGATGAAAACATGTGCTTGGTGGCATGGAATAATCAATATCTTAAATTATTCGATTATCCTAAAGATCTGGCTTATGTCGGTTGCCCGATTGCCGATTTAATTCGTTATAACGCCGAGCGCGGTGAATGTGGACCGGGTTCAGTTGAAGAACATGTGCGTAAACGTATCCACTGGATGAAAGTCGGCAGTGCGCACGAGTTTGAACGGATTCGTAAAGATGGTCGTGTCATTCAAATGCGTGGTAATCCGATTGAAGGCGGGGGGTTTGTGACCACCTTTGCCGACATTACCGCATTCCGAGAAAATGAGGCGATGTTAGAGGCACGGGTGCAAGATCGGACCCAACAGCTTGCCGATGCTTTGACAGAACAGCAATTGGCACGTGAACAGGCAGATAAAGCCAATATGTCGAAAAGCCGATTTATTGCCGCAGCCAGTCATGACCTGTTACAACCCATGCATGCTGCACGTTTGTTCAGTACGGCTTTGGAACAAAGTGTTCAATCCGAAGAAGACCGTAAAACCTTACAACAACTAGATCGTGCGTTGCATGGTGCAGAAAGTATGTTATCGGCATTATTGGATATTGCCCGCTTAGAAGGCGGTACGATTCAACCGAAACGTCAAGCCTATCCGCTACATGACTTGTTGAGCGACTTAGAATTACAGTTTAAGTCGATTGCAGCACAACGCGGTATTCAACTGCATGTACATGATGCTCAGTTCTGGATTGATACCGACCCGCAATGGATTCGCCGTATTATTCAGAACTTTGTCAGCAATGCGCTGCGCTATACCGCCAAAGGACGTGTCGTTGTTGGTGTTCTGCGTGGTTCAGAACGTCCACAACATATTCGGATTGGGGTTTGGGACACTGGACCTGGCATTGCTGAAGAGCAACGAATCAAGCTATTTCAAGAGTTTGAGCGTTGCGGACACACCTCCCCTTGGGGTGAACAAGGGCTAGGGCTAGGTTTGGCAATCGTACAACGCATGACAGGACTGTTAGATTATCCTGTACATGTCTATTCCGAACTCGGGAAAGGCTCTTGCTTCATGATTGAAGTACCCGTAGTCGCAGCACCCAAAATCACCACTACACCTGTGCAGGCTATTCCATTGAAAACCAAAGCCTATCGGATTTTATGCTTGGATAATGATGAAACCATTTTAGAAGGAATGAGTACCCTACTAACCAAATGGGGCTATCAAGTCTTTAAAGCCACAGAACCTGAGCAAGCTCTTGCCTTGATTCAACAAGAAAACATTCAGGTGTGGTTGGTCGACCAACATTTAAATGATGAAAAAATAGGACTGGACTTTATTTTGCAAAATCGTCAAGAAAAAGTACCCGTCGCACTCATTACGGCAGACTCTGATCCTGAATTACCGCAGACTTTAAAAGAACTGAACATTGTCCTGTTAAGGAAACCTTTAAAGCCTGCATCGCTCAGATCATGGTTATCTGGATTGAAAATTTCTAGCGATTAAGCTCCGATTCTACAACTCTACGGTGTATTCAGCGTGTTCTGAATGCACCGTTTTGCTTTAAAATGCCAAATATGACCTCAACAACGGCAAAAGTTTTTAGTCCACGCCATTTCCAATCGCTTTATATAAAATTAAATGATTGAAAATAAAAAAATTACAAAAAATTAGGGAGTCATTCTCGCATTTTATTTTTTTGGCTATGGCAGATTCATTCAGGTTACATTAATGTACAGTTGTACACTTAGTTACAAAATTTCAACCTCATCATTTTATTGATATTTATTACTTATTTTCCACCATATACGACTTTAGTCTTATACATTTTCCAAAGCAGAAATTCCATAAATGAGGTCATTCCCCGAGCAAAAAATTCACAAGACGAATGGCTCAATTGTCAATGCTCGCCCACATTGCACAAGCTTTCAGGAGACCTCCATGAACATCTCTGACATGGTTCCACATGATTTACATCAAGCACAACAGTTTCATCGACTTTATGGTGTAAATGCACTATTGCCCGATATTGATTGGAATCATATTTTTGAACAAAGTAAAATTACCCCCACTCATGTTGAAGCGCTGAATACCCTCTATCAAAGTGCTGTCCCTCTTGCACTGCAAGTTTTTGACGAACTCAATTTTGATGTGTTTACCCCTGCCGAATATAAACCACAAGGGCTAGGACTCTTTGAAAAACTGATACAACAGGAAGAAAAACTGTTACAAGTGCTCCAAGCCGAAACACGCAGTTTAAGTCCTGCAATTCGTCACCAAATTTGGAGCATGTTACTTCGTGGTGGTGCCGTACTGGTATTCAAAGCATGGTTGGGTAAAGTGAAAACTAATTTAGACCAGTTGGACACCAGCCAATTTGATGAACTGTCCGATCTACTCTTTATTAAAACGCCACCGATTGAATTGGCAAATTGGTTGATGGTCGATGTAAATGCCCCATACGATCACATCTTCCTCATGTATGACAATCAAATCTATCTTGACCGCTTTAACAGTCTAGAAACCGCTGCATTGTTTGTAGATTTGGGCGTCTATGACGCTGCATTCTTGAGTTTAAGAGATGATCGCGTCGCAGAATATTTAAAATCGAAAGGTTATATTAGCCAAGATCAAATTGATGAATTGGAATGTGCACTCAATCCACTTTATTGTGACAACACCATATACAAACAAGACTGTTTGGCTTAATACAGTTTTATATAGACAAAAATAAAGACCTCTAATAGGTCTTTATTTTTTGTGCTTCACAGCATCACATTTTCTTTTCATCAATATTCAAAGCATTAATCGCCAGTACCGCCTGAGTACGATTTTGTACCCCTAATTTACGGAAAATGGCCGTCACGTGTGCTTTAATGGTGGCTTCTGATACATCCAGTTCATAAGCAATCTGCTTATTGAGCAAACCTTCCGCAACCATCATTAACACGCGGAACTGTTGTGGGGTCAGCGATTGAATACGCTCTGCCAATTCAGTTTCATCTGCTGCACGCGGATCAAAAGTCATATTGCTTGGTAAATTTGGGGGTAACCAAATTTCACCTTCTAAAACTTGGCGAATCGCTTCACCAATATGGCTCGGATGCGCTGACTTCGGAATATAGCCCATGGCACCATGCGCAATGGCACGCTGAATAATAGACACTTCTTCATGCGCAGAAACCACAATGATCGGCAGTGAAGGATGTTGTGCACGGACATGAACCAATGCAGAAAAACCTGATGCACCAGGCAAATTCAGGTCCAACAAGACCAAATCGGGTTCAGGACCTTTTTCTAAACGTTCATAAAATTCATTTACTGCGGCTGTCTCATTAATTTGGGCTTGCGGTAAGCTATAGCGAACGGCTTGAATCAAAGCATGACGAAACAACGGATGATCATCAACGATTAAAATATTCATAAGCAGCGTAAGAGATCTAGTGCACAGTAATTCTTATTCTAACCATACATGTGCCCTTAAGGATATGCAAATATTAACTATTTTTTAAATAACTACAAAAAATAGGGAAATCGTCGGCATGCGGTTTTTCAAAAAAGTCGAAAAACAAATCTGAATTTACTATAAATCTAATTCTCAAATTAAAAATCCTTATTCATTTGCAATATAAATTGATAATTCAACCAATTAATTCGAATTGTCGCTACAAAAATCAGCATTTTTAGATATATCTTAAAATCAGATAACTTAACGCTATTTCTTTATTTTACAGACCAAGTTCAGATATTAGATAAATAAGCCCATTCCGAGACACAACACTTTAGGGCTGTCCTTATGTCTACTTTACTGCAAAAACCACTCAATATTGTTGCTGTGTCAGGCGGTTTAAATACCCCGTCTAAAACTGAGGCTTTGGTACAAGAAATTTTAAATGAACTGGGCGAAGCCACCCCAATCAATGTACATTTCATTAAGTTTAGCGAAATTGGGCATCTACTCGGTGGTGCGATTTACCGCAATCAACTGCCACAACGTGTGCAAGATGACTTAGCCGCGGTAGAAGCAGCTGATGCCTTAATTGTAGGCACACCGGTTTATCGCGCTTCATTTACTGGACTTTTCAAACATTTCTTTGACTTTATCGAGCAAACCGCATTGGTGGATGTGCCTGTATTACTGGCTGCATCTGGGGGAAGCGACCGTCATGCCTTGGTGCTGGAGCACCAACTACGTCCACTGTTTAGCTTTTTCCAAGCGCAAACGCTCCCAATAGGCGTGTATGCCACAGACCGTGATTTCACTCCAGAATATACCATTCATAGTGAACTGCTGCGTGACCGGATTACCTTGGCTGTTGCACGTGCCTTACCAATTTTGGAATGGGCGCCAGCCAAAGGACAGCGTGCCGATGTCATCAAAGAAAAAACTCAACATGCCAATCAAACTTTGGGCATTAACAGGCAAATTGAGCAAGCCGAAGTTTTACCTTCTGCCGCAGTGCCAAGTTTAGATGCTGCTGAATCTCGGCTGCATGCAAAGAAAACACCACACAGCCATGTTGCATAAAAATTAAAACCTTCTGAGGGTCTCCGCATGACACAACATAATGACGTTCTTTTTGCCTATTGGGTGCCCAATGTCAGTGGTGGCTTGGTCGTTAGTGACATTGAACAGCGTACCGACTGGAGCTATGACTACAATGTCCGTTTGGCACAAACGGCTGAACAAAATGGCTTTGCTTATGCGCTGACCCAAATTCGCTTTACCGCAGGTTATGGTGCAGAAAATCAACATGAATCGGTGAGTTTTAGTCAGGGTCTCTTGGCGAAAACAGAAAAGCTCAAAGTGATTGCTGCGATTTTGCCTGGCCCTTGGAAACCAGTTTTGGCTGCAAAACAATTGGCCACCATTGATCACTTATCGCAAGGACGCATTGCGATTAATGTGGTCAGTGGTTGGTTTAAAGGCGAATTTGATGCGATTGGTGAGGAATGGCCTGAACATGATCAGCGTTATGCCCGTTCAGAAGAATTCATTCGGAGCCTCAAAGGGATTTGGACGCAGGATCATTTTAGTTTTCAAGGCCGTTATTACCAATTTAGTGACTACACCTTAAAACCAAAGCCTGTGCAGCACCCTCATATTGAAATCTTTCAAGGGGGAAGCTCTCGTGCCGCGCGTGACATGGCCGCCCGCGTTTCGGACTGGTATTTCACCAATGGTAATACCGTCGAAGAACTGAAAAAACAAATTGATGATATTCGAGAGAAAGCCAAAGCCCATCAACGTCAGGTCAAAATTGGGGTAAATGCCTTCATTATTGCCCGTGATACAGAACAAGAGGCTCAAGCGGTATTACAGGAAATTATTGCCAAGGCCAATATTCCTGCTGTACATGCCTTTGGCGATGCCACACGTGAAGCAGGTGCCTCAACCACTGAAGGCGAAGGCAACTGGGCAAAATCGACTTTTGAAGATTTGGTGCAATACAACGATGGTTTTAAAACCAATCTAATTGGCACACCTGAACAAATTGCTCAACGCATTATTGAATTAAAACAAGTGGGGGTAGATCTGATTTTATCTGGCTTCTTACATTTTATTGAAGAAGTCGAATACTTCGGCGCAAAGGTGTTGCCCTTGGTTCGTGAACTTGAAACACAACAGCGTGTACAAGCAAAGTCTGCTTAATTGTTGCATTACACTTTAAGCAGACTGATTTCATAAACCGATAACAACCATAACATGGCAACACCAAATTTCCCCTAAGGCTCGGCTTAGGGGATTTTTTTATTGGTGTATAATCCGCACAAAGTAAAAAACAACCACTTTATATGAACAATACTCAACCTTCCAAATTCATTAACCTCTCTTTGGCCTTTTTATGGGGCTATCAAGGTCTAATTCCTAAAATCCTCTTTATCAATCCCGATGAAATTGCCATTTGGCAAACTTTTGGGCTTTCCTACGCACAGGCCCAACTGGCCGGTCAGGGCTCAGGTGCGCTTGAGTGTGTTTTTGCTTTATTGTTACTATTTAATTCAAGTAAATATCTGCATTACCTCAGTATCTTTAGCTTAGTGTTTTTATTCGCATTGGTCACTTTTCTGATCCCAAACAGTCTCATTCGTGCTTTTAATCCTGTGGTCATGAACCTTGCGATGATCAGTCTATCAGTTTGTTATTGTATGCTTCACAACCAAGAAGCGACTTCCTTTAGTTCACAAAGTAAAGGATCAATATGAATTCAAAATCAGGTTGCATCGTCATTACAGGCAGTTCTAAAGGTATTGGCTTGGGTTTAGCTCAAGCCTTCTTGGAACAGCAACAAGCCGTTGTGATTTCTGGGCGAAATAGCACAGATTTACAGCGCACCCTGCAACAGCTACGGCATCGCTTTCCCGCTGCGCTGATTCATGCTGTCACTTGTGATGTCACGCAGATCCATGAAGTACAAACGCTTTGGGATGAAGCCATTCAACAATTTGGTGCTGTTCAGATTTGGATTAATAATGCAGGCAGTTGTACAGCGACACTAGACTTTAAAGATCTCGCAGCAGCAGACATACAGACTGTGGTTCAAACCAATATTCTAGGCAGTATGTTCGGCTCACAAGTGGCCTTAAACGGCATGCTGGCACAAGGCTATGGTCAAATTTTGAATATGGAAGGTTGGGGTACTCGAGGTGAATGGAGTGCAGGCATGACTACCTATGCCACCACCAAACGTGCCGTAGGGTACTTTAGTCAAGCACTGTTTAAAGAAACCAAACAGACCAACATTCAAGTCGGTACTCTCAGTCCCGGAATGGTGGTAACCGACCTACTGGTATCCTCATGGCAAAATGGCAATGTTCAGCACTGGAACAAAATGAAACGACTTTTTTTGTTTATTATCGATCCTCCCGAAGTGGTCTGTCGCTATTTAGCTCAACGGATTTTAGAGAATAAACGTCGCCATAGTCGAATCGTATGGATGACGCCATTACGTCTGTTGCTCCGATTTTTACAGCCCTATTATTGGCGTCGAAATCCCATCAAAGATACAGCTTTAGCACATCTCAACTCAAAATAATGCCACATCAAGTTATAGATCATTTACATTAAACAGAACCCCCGAATTAGGAATACTTCTGATGTACACAGGTATCGTACAAGGCTTAGAGAAAGTTCTAGATGTCCGTCAAGGCGACAGTTTTAGCACCCTTGTGGTTTCAAATACACACAACTTTTTTCACGATGTCTTCATCGGTGCAAGTGTAGCCATCAATGGCACCTGCTTAACTGCAACGCACATCGATCTTACCGCCAATCAAGTCCATTTTGATGTCTCAGATTTGACTCGACGCCTGACCACTTTAGGCACTTTACAGGCAGGTGATGAGGTGAATATCGAACGTTCAGCCAAAGTCGGGATGGAAAATGGGGGACACAACTTGTATGGACATATCGAAGGAACGGCTACGGTAAAGCAGCTGAGCCGTCACGGTGAGACTTTGCATGTGGATCTTCACATTCCAGAAGGCAATATCAAATACTTTTTCTTAAAAGGTTTTATTGGTCTGAATGGTTGTAGCCTCACCGTCAACCGTGTTGATCGTAACAGCCATGAAATTTCAGTTGATTTGATTCCTGAAACTTTGCGTCTGACCACGTGGGCATCGGTACAAGTCGGCGATGCGGTCAATTATGAAATTGATCAGATGACACGGACGATGGTTGATACCTTAGAAAGCATCCATCAGCGTTAAGATAGCTCTTCTATCTAATTGGACTGCACCCTATATACATTTTTATAGCGCAATCCCAACCTTTTAGTTACTTATTCTGAAATAAAAAATACCGTCTGCTTAAGACGGTATTTTTTAGACCAATTTTAGCCGTTTGAATATACTTCTTTAATCAGAACCTCTACCACCTGTGGGTCGGCTAAGGTTGAAGTATCCCCTAAACTATCCAACTCATTCGCGGCAATTTTCCTTAGAATTCGACGCATGATTTTACCTGAACGGGTTTTGGGTAAAGCAGGTGCCCAATGTAAAGCATCGGGTGTGGCAACCGGACCGAGCACTTTGCGCACCCACGCCACCAACTCGGCTCTCAATTCTTCCGACTCAGCAACATCGGCTTGTAAGGTCACAAATGTACAAATGCCCTGTCCTTTAATTTCATGCGGCATACCCACCACGGCGGCTTCGGCAACCGCTTCATGTGCCACCAAGGCACTTTCAATTTCAGCCGTACCCAAACGATGCCCTGCAACATTCAACACATCATCGACACGGCCGGTAATCCAGTAATAACCATCTTTATCGCGTCTTGCACCATCGCCCGTAAAATAACTGCCCAGATAAGTCGAGAAATAGGCTTCAATAAAGCGAGCGGGATCGCCCCAAATGGTTCGCATTTGTCCCGGCCAAGAATCTTTAATAATCAGATTCCCTTCGGCTTCACCTGCTAATTCTTTGCCTTCTGCATCGACCAAAGCGGGTTGAATTCCAAACATGGGACGTGTAGCAGAGCCTGGTTTTAAATCCGTTGCACCAGGTAATGGGGAAATTAAAATACCGCCCGTCTCTGTTTGCCACCATGTATCCACAATCGGACAGCGACTTTCGCCGACAACGGTGTAATACCAGTTCCATGCTTCAGGATTAATCGGTTCACCCACTGAACCCAATAAACGTAAACTGCTCCGATCGCTCTCTCGCACAAAGGCATCGCCCTCACGCATCATAGAACGAATAGCCGTAGGTGCAGTATATAAAATGGTGACATTATGCTTATCGACGATATGCCCCGTACGTGCCCAACTCGGATATTGCGGTACACCTTCAAACATGACCGTGGTTGTACCATTCGAAAGTGGTCCATAAATCACATAGGAATGTCCTGTAATCCAACCCACATCGGCAGTACACCAAAAAATATCATCTTGTTTTAAATCGAATACTTCACGAAACGTACTGTTCACATAGGTCAAGTAACCACCTGTGGTGTGCAATACCCCTTTCGGTTTCCCCGTCGAACCTGAGGTATATAAAATAAATAACGGGTCTTCGGCTTTCATGGGTTCTGGCGGGCAAATGTCATTCACCGACATAATTTCCATGTGATACCACAAATCACGCTGTGGTTTCATCTCAATCGGATTGCCTGTACGGTGTACCACTATGACATTTTGCACCGACTCTGTACCTGCCAAACTCAAAGCAGCATCAACATTCTCTTTCAGAAAAATCGGTTTGCCACCTCGCATGCCAGAGTCAGCCGTAATCACGACTTTGGCCTGACTATCCTCTATTCGACTGGCTAAAGAATCAGGAGAAAAACCACCAAAGACCACACAATGTACAGCACCAATACGTGCACAAGCCAACATTGAAATTGCGGCTTCAGAGACCATCGGCATATACAGCACCACGCGGTCACCTTTTTTAACGCCATTTTTCTTTAAGACATTGGCAAAACGGCACACTTCATCGTGCAATTCCAGATAAGAAATTATTTTGTGCCGTGAAGGATGATCACCTTCCCAAATAATGGCAGGTTTATACGGATGTTCTTTTAAATGTCGGTCTAAGCAGTTGGCACAGACATTCAATTCACCATCGGCAAACCATTCAATTTTAAAGTTCTCTTTATCAAAATTGGTATTTTTGACTTGGGTGAATGGGGTGATCCACTCCAGTTTGTGAGCTTGCTCTGCCCAAAAATCTTCAGGATGCTCAATGGAATGCTGATAACGTTCAAAATATTGGGCTTCATTGGTCCGTGCAGTTTTTTTAAATTCTTCTGGAACAGGATAGACTTCTTTCATATTCATACTTCCTTGATCTTTTTCATCTCATCACGAGATGCATGCCACGTTATAGATTTTTTATTGCTGCATCTGGGCAGTATTACGGCTCTTTTTTAGACACTGCAATCATGCTTTGGTCGTATATTATTTATACAGCTTAAATTCACAAGATGAAATCTAAGTTCTAGAAAAACTTTCGATGAATCAGTGTCTGGCACTTAAATTCATCTTATAATTTTCCTGAAATGCCCTGTATTTGCTTTTGCAAAATGCACCATTTCATTACCGAATCCACACTGGGACAGCCTATGAGCACTCCGCAAACATCCCCTTTTTTCTCACGCAATGTCTCACCTCAAAATGAGAATCCCTTGTCTATGCAAGGGCGCTTTGGTCGACTGAGCTTGATTGCTTGGAGTGGTTTTCTCAATCTAATCACCTTTTTTGCCACATTGGCCTTAAGCCTATTCCTCGGAATTTTTAATTTCAGTACCTATTCTTTAGAAAGTAATCTGTTACAAACCTTTTTAAGCGTGGCTGGACTCGGTTTTTGGGTCATTTTCATACTGTATTTTTATTTTAGTTGGGTGATTATGATCCGTCGCCTTCATGACCTGAATAAATCAGGCTGGATGCTGTTGTTGTTCTTCATTCCTCTGATTAATTTTTTTATGGCACTTTATGTATTATTGGCTTCAGGTACAGCAGGTTTAAATCAATACGGTACCCCGCGCACGACGCCTGTTTGGGAAAAAATTCTAGCATGGCTGATGATCATTTTATTTGTGTTAAGTTTCATGGCTTCTGGAAGTTTCATTTCTTATATGATGGGAGCTGGTGAACTGGAAACCCCGCAAGAAGTGATTCAAAAAGGCACTGAGTATTTTTAACGACTATCCACATAGTTAAAGCTGTATAACTTCAGTTGCATTCAGTTATCTTTCTGGCACTTTTCAGGCAAAATAGCGACAAATTTAAATTGTTTCGGATCTCCTGTGGCAGAACAACAACACAACCTGAGCGATGTGGCTCAGGGAACTTCTCAAATGATACAAGAAGCAGGTGCGAAAACGGCTGAAACCGTGATTGCACATACTGCGAAATATAATGACGCCTACACCACCATTGATAAAATCATGGCTAGTTTTTGGGAGCGCGTACCTTATTTCTGTATTGCCTTAGTTGTTCTTGTTATTTTCTGGTTGCTCTCTAAAGTCTTTAAGTTCTTTGTTCGTAAAACTTTAGAAAATCGCTCGTATACGCGTCAAAATTTGGTGTTGGTACTCAATCGTGTTGGAACCAGTATCATTATTTTCTTTGGCTTTCTCATTGCCATGGTCATTGCCATTCCGGGCTTTACACCTGGGCAACTCATGAGTGCCTTGGGGATTGGTTCGGTAGCAATCGGTTTTGCTTTCAAAGATATTTTTCAGAATATGCTGTCAGGTATTCTAATTTTACTGGGTGAACCGTTCCGCATAGGCGATGATATTATTGTCAATAATATGGAAGGGACCGTCGAAGATATTCAGATTCGCGCGACCTTCTTACGCTCAAATGATGGGCGCCGTATTGTGATCCCAAATGCAACCGTCTATACCAGTCCTGTTACAGTGAATACCGCCTACCAACGTCGTCGTTGCGAGTTTATGGTGGGTATTGGCTATGATGACGATGAACAAAAAGCCAAAAATATTATTACTGCAATTTTAGATAAAAATCGTAATGTACTGAGCCAACCGGGTTTTACGGTCAATGTCAGTGCGTTGGCTGATTTTTCAGTGAATCTCACCGTACGTTGGTGGATTGATACCACAGAAACCAATATTGCAGCATCAATCAGTGAAATTCAGGCCGAAGTCAAACGTGCCTTTAATGAACACGACATTAACATTCCTTATCCAGTACAGGAAGTGAAAGTCCATCGTGACCAAAACCTGCCTTACATGAAGTCCGAAACTTCAGGTAAACAAACGCCCTAAAATGTAGGAAATTGCGGTTTCCGTTCTTAAAATTCGGTTGCCTAAGCTCACCGCTTGGCAGCCGTTTTTTTCGAGTAGCTCAATCTCATAAGGAATAAATCCACCTTCTGGACCAATCAACAAAGTACACGCATGTGTAATCGCATTTGGCATACTTATGTCCGCATATGGGTGCGCCACATAGGCAGGTCTTTCAGCCCTAATCCACGTGGGTAATACATCTTCCACAAAAGGTTTAAAACGCTTATAAATTTCAATTTTCGGTGCAACAGTATCGCCCGCTTGCTCTAATCCCAAAGTCACGTATTGATCAATCTGCTGTAAAAAAGGGGTTTGCCAATAGCTTTTATCTACTCGGTAACTGTGTAGCAATACTATTTTTTCCACCCCTATCGTCACGCTATCCATGATTAAACGTCGCAATACTTTCGGACGTGGCATCGCCACAATTAAAGTGACAGGTAATTTCGCAGGGACAGGTTCTGTCTGAATGGGTTTCACTTGAATGACACTATCACTGACCATCAGGACTTCGGTTAAATAACGTTGCCCTTCACGGATCCCGACTTTCAAGCGATCACCCACCTGTACATTCAGATGGGTACGTAAGTGCGCTAACTGGCGAGTGGATGTAATTGACCAGACTTCAGATAGAGTTTGGCGAGGGTCTAAAAGCACGATATTCATAAGATGATGCAGCTAATTTAAATTGAAATAACTCGTAATATTCAAAAACTTCATTCATAGCCGCAAAAATCACTCTATAAATTTAGAGCCATTGTGTAGGCATTACCCTACTTTTGAAAGAGCAAAAGTAGGCAAAACTCTCTGTTAGGCTAATGGTATGTCCCTATACCACAGCCTAACGGTGGCATCCATGCCACCTCCACTTTTCAAATTACGAGAGCTTATAAATAGCCATCAATTGCTTGAATATGCTTTGCTAAAGAGCCTTTATTCAACTGCATAATCTGTTGTGCTGCTTGATTCAACTGTTGGGCTTGCTCAGCATCTTCTAATAACTGCATCAGCACGACAGTGGCTTGCTCCGCAGTTTCAACCACTTTAACAGCATCGGCTTGTACAAATTCATCAACGATGGTTTGGAAATTAAAATAGTTTTTCCCCAATACGGTCGGAACATCTAAGGCAATCGGCTCTAAAATATTATGTCCACCGCCAGGTTCATTTAGTGAACCTCCAACAAAACAGGCATCCGATAAGGCGTACCATAACCACAATTCACCCATTGAGTCAGCTAAGTAGACTTGGTTATCCGCCACTATTTCTTGCTTTAAACTTCGACGAGCGGTGTTTAAATTTAAACTTTGTGCAATTGCAAAGACCTCATCGAAACGTTCAGGGTGCCGTGGTACCACAATGCACAACAGTTCAGGCTGTGCATCTAAATATGGTTTTAAAGCACTTAATAATTTCTGTTCTTCGGGTGCATGGGTACTGGCAATAGTTATAATTTTCCGCCCAGCAAGTGACCACTCTTGTTTTAGTTGAGCCGCCTGTTTGACAAACAATTCAGGTGCATGAATATCAAATTTAATACTGCCCACTACCTGTGTTATTGACTGAGCTGCACCTAATTGGATAAAGCGTTCAGCCGTTGCTCGGTCTTGTGCCAAGAGCTGGTCTAGCCCGTGTAACATCGCGCGAGTTAAACCCGATACTTTGGCATAACCTTGTGCCGATTTTTCCGAGAGACGTGCATTCACCAGAATCGAGGGAACCTTAAAGAGCTGTGCCTGATCCAATAAATTTGGCCATAATTCAGTTTCAACTAGAATTAAAATCTTCGGTTGATATTTTTGAAAAAAAGCCTGTACCAAACCCTTTTGATCGGCAGGAAGATACACCGCTTGAAACAAAGCATCATACGGTGCTTTATTAAATAGCGACTTAGAGCGTGCCTGTCCTGTTTTAGTCGTGTTGGTCACCAAGACAGGATGACCTTGTTTTAAATAGTGTTCAATTAAGGGCTGTGCTGCATTGGTTTCTCCGACTGAAACGGCATGGAACCATAGCGCATTGCGGTTTTTCGGCGTTTGAAATGGCCCAAAACGCTCAAGACATTCTTGTTGGTAAGCGCCTTTATCTTGCGCCCGTTTTTTGATTCGCCATTGATACAGCGGTTTAATCATTGCGAGTGCTGCGTTATACCAAAAAGGAGTAGCCAAATACGTGCTCCGAAAAAACAATTACAAATAAAACAGCGCAATTTATCACATTGGGTAAATTGCGCTGTTATCTTGTCGTGAATTTAGCCGAAAAGCAATTTAAACCGCCGCTGTTTCAGTTTCAGCTAAAGTTGGATAATCGATATATCCTGCTGCTACATCTGTCCCAATCATATTTTCTAATTTGAGTTCATTCAACGGCGCATCTTGAACCAAACGCTCAAACAAATCTGGATTGGCAATATAATCTTTACCCCAAGACACTGCATCTGCCTGTCCTGTTGCCAATAAGTCAATCGCATCTTCACGGCTTAAACGCATGTTAGCAATCAACGGTACGCCACCTGAACGCTGTTTCAAGTAAGTACTGATACTGTCATCAGCCAAATATTCTCGGGTAAAGAAAAAGGCAATGTTACGTTTACCCAATTCTTCGAGTGCATAACCGAATGTTTCACGTGGATTGGCATCGCCCATGTCATGTTCATCGCCACGCGGTGCCAAATGCACCCCAACACGACCTGCACCCCAAACTTCGATCAGCGCATCGACCACTTCTAATAACAAACGTGCGCGGTTTTCAACACTGCCACCATATTGGTCATCACGTAAATTGGTAGAGCTTTGCAAGAACTGGTCAATCAAATAACCATTGGCTGCATGTAATTCAACGCCATCAAAACCCGCTGCTTTGGCATGAATCGCAGCTTGTTTATATTGCTCAATAATGGCTTGGATTTCCACAATTTCTAAAGCACGTGGCACCACATATTCACGTTTTGGACGCAATAAGCTGACATAGCCTTTCTGTTGTACATTACTTGCTGAAACTGGGGTTTCACCATTGAGTAAATCAGGATGCGATACACGCCCTACGTGCCACAATTGCGCCACAATTAAGCCATCTTTGGCATGTACCGCCTGAGTGACCTGTTTCCAGCCTTCAACTTGGGCTTCATTAAACAGCCCTGGTGTATTCAAGTAACCATTGGCTTCTTCCGAAATCACGGTTGCTTCAGAAATAATCAAACCTGCACTCGCACGCTGCGCATAATATTCCGCCATCATGGCAGTTGGTACGCGGTCTGCTGTTGCACGACTACGGGTTAACGGTGCCATAATCACGCGGTTTTTTAAGTGCAGATCACCCAAAGTTAAAGGAGTATTCAGTTCAGCCATAGTCGCCTCGATCGCCACTTTTTCAATTAAAGTGAACGTTGCAAATGTTCGATATATTGCTGAATCAAGGCTTCATTGCGGGAAAAATAAGACCATTGCCCATATTTTTCGACTTGAATTAAACCTGCTTGCTGGAGCACCGATAGGTGATTGGACATGGTCGATTGCGAGACTTTACCTAAACGTTCAATGTGCCCCGCACATACGCCTCGTCTGAAGTCACCACATTCGTCACTCGACAAAAACTGTTCAGGATGTTTTAACCATTCCAAAATTTGTCGACGGGTCGGATTCGCCAATGCTTTAAAAATTAAATCAATATCCATAGTTCAGACAGGTTCAATCATGTGCAAGCTTGATTCAGCTTTTCTTTAATATATCGTATTTTTTCGATTTTTATATCGAATATTTTAGATATATTGTAAAAAACTGCATCAAACTTGTCTAAGTTATTGATGATACTTGACTTATAAGCCTTGCTTTAAGCTGGCTTCGATAAATTTATCTAAGTCACCATCCAATACTGCACCCGTATTCGAGTTTTCAACACCGGTACGTAAATCTTTAATGCGTGAGTCATCCAAAACGTATGAGCGAATCTGACTACCCCAACCAATATCCGACTTGGAGTCTTCCAATGCTTGCGCAGCTTCATTACGTTTGCTCATTTCCAGCTCATACAACTTTGCACGTAACTGTTTCCATGCATGGTCGCGGTTGGCATGTTGTGAACGCTGGTTCTGACACGCCACCACAATACCTGTTGGCGCGTGGGTTAAACGTACCGCAGAGTCAGTTTTGTTAATGTGCTGACCACCTGCACCCGAAGCACGGTAGGTATCGGTACGTACATCCGCAGGATTGATGTCAATTTCAATATTGTCATCCACTTCTGGCGAGACAAACACCGCTGAGAATGAGGTATGACGGCGGTTACCTGAGTCAAATGGCGATTTACGCACTAAGCGATGCACACCTGATTCAGTACGTAACCAACCATAAGCATACTCACCTTCTACACGAATCGTTGCCGACTTAATCCCAGCCACGTCACCGCCCGACTCTTCCATCAATTCAGCTTTGAAACCATGGCGTTCAATCCAGCGCATATACATACGCAACAGCATTGAAGCCCAATCTTGTGCCTCTGTACCGCCTGAACCTGCCTGAATTTCCACATAGCATGGATTCGGGTCCATTGGGTTACTGAACATACGACGGAATTCAAGTTTTGCCAGTTCTTCTTCAGCAGAAGATAATTCAGCTTGTACATCTGCCAACAAACTTTCATCATCGGCTTCTACCGCCAAATCCAGCATGGCTTGTGCATCTTCAAGTTGTGTAGTCAAACCATCCAACACATTTAAAACGTTTTCAAGTTCGCCTTTTTCTTTGGCCATGGCCTGTGCACGGCTCTGGTCATTCCAAATTGCAGGATCTTCTAATTCACGCAGAACTTCTTCTAAACGCTCTTTCTTTAGATCGTAGTCAAAGATACCCCCGTAATGTTTGACCACGGTCGTTTAAATCTTTTAATTGGTTTAAATACGGATTAATTTCCACGGGAGCTACTCTCAAATCAATAATTAGCTTAAATAGCCCTCAATTATAGCACAGAGCATTTAGAGATTTTTAGCCACTGCCTGCAATTAGGAATTGACGGCGCTAGTGGGTTTTGGGCAAGCAAAAGATGAAACTAAAATTCAATCGGTGCTTGGTAGCGCTAAATATAAAGAAGATTATGATGCCACGACCTACCTCGCCTTAGTCGGTTATATGCCAATCTCTAACTTACTCCTTGCTACAGGAATTGATGGCTACCAAGGAGATGAAGACAATGACGATAACCGTTTTGCACTAGCTGCCAAATATGTTGCTCCTGTTGGTCAAGGACAGTTTATAAATCTTGAAGCGGATGCTGCTTGGGGAGATGTCGACAATATCAACTTAGCGGCCGATTATTATTTTGATCCTGCTTTTAGCTTTGGATTGGCTTATAACATAGAAGATGATGGTAGCGAGGATATCGACGTCTTCTCAGTTCGCTCTAAATATTTCTTTAATCCAAACTTTGCTGTCGGTGGTGCAGTGGGTTTTGGTGATGATGTGCAAGGCTTTAATTTAAATGCAACACTGCGTTTTTAAGATTTTCTGACGTTTAAAGTTTTCAAAAAACACGCTGAAGGGCGTGTTTTTTAGTATTTTTCGCTTACAATTTCGTCGATTATTTCACCATTTTGTATGCTATTCATAGAAAATACACAATTTTAATAAATCACTACAATTATTAAATTAAATATATATCAGGTTCTTAAAGAAAAGTAATTACATGATATTACGCTCGAAACAATTCCGTAACCTTCGCGCTGTTGACGCAATTCAGTTTTGCCCTAGACTAAAAGTGTAACAAAAAATTAATTTATTTTTTAGCCAAGTTTCAGAGGGGTCTTTTCCATGAAAAAATTAGCAATTGCCTCAGCATTGTTCTCTGTCATTGCCATGACTGGAACAGCTCATGCATACCAAGCCGAAGTAGGTGCTTCTGCTGGACTAATCGATCCTGATAACGGCAGCTCAAGCGGTTCTTTTGGTGTAGATGGCACGTATTACTTCAATCCAGTTCAAACCCGTAATGCACCACTTGCAGAAGCAGCATTCTTAGACCGTGCAAGTAACGTTAACGCAAAATATCAGTATGACGAAGTAGGTGATGACGAAGTCAACAATTATGGCGTGGGTGCTGAATACTTTGTTCCAAACTCAGATTTCTACTTGAGCGGTAATATTGGCCGTCAAGATGTGAAATTCAAGAATAGTCCTGACTTTGACACCACACTTTACAGTGCTGAAGTGGGTTACTTACCAGCACCTGGTTTCTTAGTTGCTGCTGGTCTGAAAGGTTATGACAATGACCATGATGACGGTGTAGACCCTACAATCCGTGCGAAATATGTCACTCAACTCAGCAATGGTAAAGACATCAACCTTGAAGCAGGCGCTGCTTTTGGTGACTTAGACGAATACAACCTTGCTGCCGACTATTTCATTGATAAAAGCTTCAGTGTAGGTGCAGACTACTACAGCAATGACTTAAACGATGTCAATGAATTCGGTGTAAATGCACGTAAATTCTTTACTCCACAAGTGAGCTTTGAAGGTCGTGTAGGTTTTGGTGAAGTTGGTAACAATGACTACAACAAATTTGGTGTAGCAGCGAAATACCGCTTCTAATTGCCAAAGTTATTATCATTTTAGATGAGTATTAAAAAACCGCTGAATTCAGCGGTTTTTTTATTGTAAATGCAACACTCGCAATTGCAAACTGACCTGCCCATTAAAACTATTCTGCTCTAACTCATATACTAAATGTACCGCAGACTGCATTGGATCAAAGCTGAATTTATCCGCAGCATTAAACGCAATGGCATCCACCACTTGCCCATTCTCCAAAGCCAGACGAAGTTTCAAGTGAACCTCCTTTAACCAGCGATAATCTAACACCTGAAACTGCCCTTCAAAGATGGGGGACGGAAATTTTTGCCCCCAAGGGGTTAAATTTTGTAGTAGATGAACCGTATCTAAATTCAATGCCTCGGTCGGTAATATGCCATCCGTCCATAAAGTGGCTTGAAACAGTGCCTCATCCATCGTTTGGATCAGCTCAACAAACTGCTGCTTAAATTCATCGAAATGCTGTTTCTTGATGGTTAATCCTGCGGCTGCGGCATGCCCACCAAAATGGCTAACCAAATGTGGAAACTGCTCTGCCACAGTTTCTATAGCATCACGGATATGAATGCCTTCGATTGATCGGGCGGAACCTTTAATATGCTCACCATCTTCATCGGTAGCAAACACAATCGCGGGACGGTGGAACTGTTCTTTTAAGCGCCCCGCCACAATCCCAATCACCCCTTGATGCCAATGCGGTTCGAACAGAATCAACGCGGCAGGCGTTTCACTCTGCTCAAGTTTGAATTGTGCCAAAGCGGTTAAAGCATCCTGCTTCATTTGGGTTTCGACCTGACGTCGTTCCACATTCAGCTGATTCAATTGCTGAGCCAAAGGATATGCTGTGCTGTAATCCTCTGCCAACAAACATTCAATGCCAATGTCCATGGTTTCCATGCGTCCCGCAGCATTAATCCGTGGCCCCAAGACGAAGCCTAAATCCTGTGCTTTGAGTTGTGCAACATCGCGCCCCGCAAGTTCCAATAAAACCGAAATCCCAATGCGACACTGTTGTTGCTGAATCCGTTTAATGCCTGCATCTACTAAAATACGGTTGTTATAGTCCAGTGCAGCAACATCCGCATAAGTCCCCAAAGCCACCAAATCCAGATATTGTGCAATCTTGGCACTGGATTTACCTTGCTGAGCACGGCCACTACTTAAATTTGCCAACAGATAGAATGCAACCCCGACCCCTGCCAAGGCTTTACTTGGAAATTCACAATCCAATTGATTTGGATTCACTACGGCCTCAGCAGCAGGGATCTCTTTGGTGGTGAGATGGTGATCGGTAATCACCACCTGCATCCCGTGCGCTTGTGCCTGAGCGACACCCGCATGACTAGAAATCCCATTGTCCACCGTGACCAGAACATCAGGCTGAAACTTGGCAAAAGCTAAATCTGCAATCGCAGGAGTTAAGCCATAACCATATTTAAAACGGTCAGGCACCAGATAATTCACTTGTGCGCCCATTTCTCGCAATGCCAAAACCATTAATGCCGTACTGGTAGCACCATCTGCATCATAGTCTCCGACAATCACGATTTTTTTTTGCTGATCAATCGCTTGATCAAGCAATTCAATTGCCTGAGGCAATCCTTTTAAATTCGGTGCTAAAAGATGTTTCAGCTTTAATTCAAGTTCTTGTTCCGATTGCACCCCACGGCGCGCCAAAATTTGTGCAATAAAAGGCGACACGCCCTGAATATTTTCAGGGCGTGTTAAATAAGGTCGTTGTTTAATTTGTATCTGTGTCATTTAAGGCATCAGTCGTTGTAATTTCCATATACCATCGATTCTTTCATAACTCAGACGGTCATGTAAACGATTTGGTCGTCCTTGCCAAAACTCATAATAATCTGGCTGTAAACGATAGCCGCCCCAAAAAGTAGGCTTATCCAATTCAGGCTGATCCACCACCTGATCTTGCAAATTCTGAAACCGTTGCTGAAGCTCATCACGGCTGGCAATGACACCACTTTGTGGCGTACTGATATGTGCCGCAATCTGGCTGTCACGTGGACGCTTACGATAATATGCGGTTGCTTCATCTTCGGTAATTTTTTCCACACGACCACTGACACGAATTTGGCGCTCCAATTCTGGCCAGTAAAACAACAGCTCAGCATAAGGGTTCTCAACCAAATCTAAGCCTTTTTGGCTGTCATAGTTGGTATAAAAGTCATAACCTGCTTCCGTTGCACCGCGTAACAGTACTGTACGGACATGTGGACGTCCTTGGCGATTTGCTGTCGCCAAATACATCGCATAAGGTTCGTGTAAACGCGCCTCTAGGGCAATATTAAACCAATTGAGAAATTGCTCATGCGGATGCTGTTCAACCTCCGACTCAAGCAATTCCCCTTTTTGATAACTCAACCGCAATTCACTTAAATCTTTAATTAAATCGCTCATTACATTATTCCTTAAGCGGCTTGGGTACGAACCACATCAGCAAGATGATTTGCCAAAGCAGTGACTTCTTCCAGTTGATCACCTTCTACCATGACCCGAATCACAGGTTCTGTACCTGATTTACGAATCAATAGACGGCCACGACCTGCGAGCTGTGCCTCAGCTTTTTCAAACTCAGCCACCATTGCTGGGTTTGCATATGGGTCTATCATGTGCTCTAAACGTACATTGACCAACACTTGCGGGAACAGCTTAAAGTCTGCAACCAGTTCATGCAGTGCCTTTTTCTGCTCAACCATCACTGTCAGTACTTGTAATGCCGCAATAATGGCATCTCCTGTTGTGCTCTTATCCAGCGTTAAAATATGACCTGATGGCTCACCACCTGTGACCCACTGATTTTCTTCAAGGGCTTGGAGTACATAACGGTCACCGACTTTGGCACGTACAAATGGCACTTGAGCTTGCTCTAACGCCAATTCCAGCGCCATATTGCTCATCACTGTACCAACAATACCTTCTGGTTTTTTGCTGGCTTGTGTCGCCAAAATATACAGAATATGGTCACCTGTAATTTGTTCGCCATTGCGATCCACCATAATCACGCGATCCGCATCGCCATCGAAAGCAATACCTACATCGGCTTTGTGCTCAATAACCGCTTTTTGTAAGTTTTCAGGATGGGTTGAGCCACAGCCTTTATTAATGTTTAGACCATTGGGTTCATTATAGAGTGCAATTACTTTGGCACCGAGCTCTATAAATACGGCAGGTCCTACGTTATAAGCCGCACCATTGGCACAGTCCACCACTATTTTTAAACTCGACAAATCATAATGATACGGGAAAGTCGATTTACAAAATTCGATATAACGACCATTGGCATCTTTTACACGGACACTTTTACCCAAGTTCGCAGTATCTTCAATCAACAAGTCATTTTCTAATTCTTGGTTAATTGCTTCTTGCAAGGCATCCGGTAGTTTTTTACCTTCACCAGAAAAGAATTTAATACCGTTATCGAAATAAGGGTTATGCGATGCAGAAATCACAATACCCAAACTGGCATGTAAGGCACGTGTTAAATGGGCAATTGCAGGGGTAGGCAGTGGACCCAATAAATGCACATAGACACCCGCAGCATTCAGTCCTGCCTGTAAAGCTGCCTCTAAAATATACCCTGATAATCGCGTATCTTTACCTAACACAACAATGGGTTTATCTTTCTGCGAAATTTTTTTTAAGACTTTCCCAGCTGCAAATCCTAGTTTTAATGCAAATTCAGGCGTAATTGGTAATTCTCCAAATTTCCCACGAATACCATCTGTGCCAAAATAACTCATGTTTTACTCACTTCTTATAGCTAGGTGCTGTTATCCACCTTTTGTCATAGTGAAATACTTTACACCAAAACAAAAAAGACCGTCATAGTGTTGACGGTCTCTTTGGGTCTAAATTACTAAAAATCAACCAACACGATAGTTAGGTGCTTCTTTGGTAATGGTGACATCATGTACGTGAGATTCCGACATACCTGCGGCCGTAATCTTCACAAATTTTGCATTTTGACGTAGATCTTCGATGGTTGAAGAGCCCGTATAGCCCATTGAAGAACGTAAGCCGCCCATCATTTGATGTACGATATTGCCCATTGGTCCTTTGTACGGTACACGGCCTTCAATTCCTTCTGGAACCAACTTCTCAGCACCCGCTTTAGAGTCTTGGAAATAACGGTCAGCCGAACCTGTCGCACCTGCCATTGCACCCAATGAACCCATACCACGGTATGCTTTGTAGTAACGACCTTGGAAGAATTCTACTTCACCCGGTGCTTCTTCAGTACCCGCAAGCAGTGAACCCACCATAATCGTACTTGCACCCGCACCAATCGCTTTCGCCATATCGCCAGAGAAACGAATACCACCGTCAGCAATTAAAGGAATTTGGTCTTTTAATGCATTGGCAACGCTATCAATCGCAGAGATTTGTGGCATACCAATACCCGCAACAATACGTGTGGTACAGATTGAACCAGGACCGATACCAACTTTTACCGCATCTGCACCAGCATCAAGGAGTGCTAATGCTGCATCACCTGTTGCAATGTTGCCGCCAATCACTTGGACTTGTGGATAGTTTTGTTTAACCCAACGTACACGTTCGATTACACCCGCAGAGTGACCATGTGCGGTATCTACCACAATCACGTCTACACCCGCATCAACCAATGCTTCTACGCGGCTTGGTGTTTCCACACCTGTACCGACTGCAGCGCCTACGCGTAAACGACCGAGGTCATCTTTACAACTGTTTGGATAAAGTTCTGCTTTACGGAAATCAGTGACCGTAATGAGACCTTTTAATTCGTTGTTCTCGCCAACCACCAATACTTTTTCAATACGGTGTCTCTGTAATAGCGCTTGAATCTGTTCTTTAGATTCACCTTCGCGTACAGTCACTAAACGGTCTTGACCCGTCATAATGCTGCTTACAGGTTGCTCAAGATTGGTTTCAAAACGTGTATCACGTCCTGTCACTATACCAACCACTTTCCCATCTTTCACTACAGGCACACCACTGATGTTGTTGGCTTGCGTAATCGCAATCAACTCACGCACCGTGGTTTCTGGTGTTACTGTAATTGGGTCTTTGACCATACCTGCTTCAAATTTTTTCACACGGCGTACTTCTGCCGCTTGGGCAGCAATATCCATGTTTTTATGCAAAATACCAATACCACCGTTTTGTGACATCGCAATTGCCATACGTGATTCAGTCACGGTATCCATTGCTGCTGAAACGAGAGGGATATTTAAGTTAATGCCACGAGTCAGGCGTGTCTTTAGAGAGACATCTTTTGGGAGGACAGTAGAATAGGCAGGGAGTAATAAGACATCATCGAAGGTTAACGCTTCTTGAACGATGGTCAACATAACAGTCTCACTGGTAATTTCCGTGCGCTATTATAAACAAATTTAGCTTTAAATTTCATTTGTTATTAAAAAAAATATCATTTAAAAAAATATAGGCACACGGAAAAGCATTTTCAGCCCCAGTTTCACTGCTAGAGACTGACTTTAATTTATAAGCCAATCTCATTTTCAATTAAGTAAAAAGTTAGGTTGGGCAGGTAAAAACACTTTCATCCATTAAGTCAATGCCACATTCCAAGGTTTCAATCCAGTCCAAGAACTGGTTGATCATCTCTTTACCGATAAATGGTGTACCATGTTGTGGCACAATCATTTCAACATCCATGCTACGCACCATCTTCACCCATAAGCGAATGACTTTATTGGAGCACATATAGCGTTGATGAAACCCTTTCATTTTCGGAATATGTGAAGAAAAATTTTCCAATGGCTTATTGGCATCATCCACCATCGAAGCGCCCATATCACCTGAAAATAAAATTTTTGCAATTGGATCGTAAAATTGAAAATTCCCGACTGAATGTAGAAAATGGGCAGGAACAACGACAATACTTGATTCGCCCAAAGGAATGATTCCACCGTGGTCTGGCAATTCGATCAAGCGTTCCAACCAGCCACCTTTCATGCGGTCACTCATAAAGGCAGAGTTTAAATGGGGTAAAAAGCGTGCCCAAAGCTTTGAAGCAACCACTTTGGCATCGCTATACACCAACCAGCGTGGCATTGAGGTAATAATGTCAGGATCTTGGTGTGAAGCCATCACATAATCCAGATTAGTTAAACGGGTGTATTTATTCAGCTCCATCGTTAAAGGGACATAGGTCAAATCCCCCCCTGGATCTAATACCGCAGCGCGCTCATGATCTAAAATCAGAAACTGGTTTGCCTGTACGCCTTCACCTTTAACCAAACTGGTAAAACTGATGCACTTATGTGTGCCATTATCAAATAACACTTGTGATGTGGTGCGATCAAAAGCCATAGCAAAACCCCAATAATTCTATTCTATTAAGTACAATTTTTAATTCCCTATAACATAAATGGAAATAGTTGAACTTACAATAAATATACAGAGCTAGTTTTCACTTTTTGGCACTTATTTGTCTGATTTATCTGATAAAAAACCCAACTGTTTTGCTGGGTTTTCTAAAAAAGCTCGCTTAGAAGAAATAATGCTGCACTAAGGTCGAGACTCCAATAATCAAGAAGATGACTGCGCCAATTTTATGAATTAATGAAATTGGTAACTTATCTGCCAACTTATTCCCGACAAAAACTGCGGGTGCGTTTGCCAACATCATGCCTACAGTGGTTCCTGCCATCACCCAGAAAATGCTGTCATAACGCGCAGCCAAGGCCACAGTTGCAATTTGGGTTTTATCGCCAATTTCTGCCAAAAAGAACAAGACGAAGGTTGCGCCGAATACGCCAAATCTCTGCCACTTATTGATGCTATCGGTCTCATCATCCAGCTCATCTGGAATCAACATCCAAGCTGCCATACCGATAAAGCCAAGGGACAACACCCAAATCAACACTTCAGGACTTAAAACCGTGGTGATCCACTGCCCCAATACCGCAGATAAGCCATGGTTAATCAGCGTTGCAGCTAAAATTGCAATCAGAAGAGGGACAGGTTTACGGAAACGTGCAGCCAATAATAAGGCAAGAAGTTGGGTTTTATCACCCATTTCAGCGAGTGCGACAATTGCTGTCGAAATGAGGAACTCATGCATAACATCTTTTCTCTGGCTAGCAAAATTTGCCTATGACTTACCCCTCCTGCTAGCCAAAATCAAATCGATTGATGCAGAGTGGTAAATCAAAGGTCTTGCCAACAAAAAAAGCTGCTTGATGAGCTTATTTGGTTCTTTGCTATGATGACCATGTTCTGTGGAACAATTATGTTGATCATCACCTTTTTACATAGCGTAAAAAGCGGCTACTCCCCAATGAATCGCAACTATTATACAAAATTTACTCAAGTTTTCCACTCTTTCGTTTTATTTTATCATCACGCAGATTTGTTCTCTTTTGGGTTAAAACTGGAATTCTAAGCGTTGGTATAACCAGATGGCGATTCGACACAATCCCAACAACATCGCCAAACCGACATTAAAACCAAGCCAAGCGAAACTTCCCCAGCCACTGGCACCACCAATATGCTGTGCCTGATATTCCATCGAGAACACGATCGTGGCGGTGAAAATTTCCAGCCCCATCACCAAATAGGTAATCCATTGCCATGGAAAATGTAACACACTCAGCCAAAGTCCCATTAACACCAAAACCAGCAACAATAACGGCAGCATAAACTTTAAAAATACAAACATTTATATGCGACTCCCTGCATTCACTTCTACTTTTCTCTTCATTTTAACCAAATCAAACCAGTTCTTTAAACTTCACAACAGATTTTGACGATTTTTCCAATTCCATCACAATAAAAAAACCCCGCCGAGGCGAGGTTTGAAGTACTGATTGAAACAATGACTAGATCAGTAAACTACGGATATCTGCCAACAGCTTAGTTAACTTGTTGGTGAAACGCGCTGCATCCGCCCCATTAATCACACGGTGATCGTAGGACAATGACAGTGGAAGCATAAGTTTCGGATCAAAACCTTGCCCGTTCCATACTGGCTGCATGGTCGCTGGCGAAATACCAAGAATCGCAACTTGTGGCCAGTTCACCAACGGTGTGAATGCTGTACCACCAATTGAACCTAAGCTGGTAATGGTAAAGTTCGCACCTTGAAGATCTTTCGGAGAAAGTTTTTTGTCACGCGCTTTTTGACCCAGCACACCTAGTTCAACCGCAATTTGCTTAATTGATTTTTGGTCAGGATGACGTAATACAGGTACGGTTAAGCCATCTGGTGTCGCAACGGCAATCCCCATATGAATTTCGTTACGTAACAAGACTGACTTACCATCATCTGCTAAGTGACCTGCAAAATCACGCTCTTCTTTCAATAGATGCGCAACAGCTTTAATAATGAATGCCATAATGGTCAGGCTAATGCCATCTTTCTTAAAGTTACCTTTAAGATCATTACGCCAAGCTTCAAGTTCAGTAATATCAGCCAAATCAAACTGCGTAACTTGAGGAATAAAGTTGTTCAATGACAATTGCGGAATTGATACTTGCTGCAAACGCGTCAGCACTTTTTCTTCCACACCACCAAAAGCAGTGAAGTCAGGAAGCTTTGGCAAACCTGAAACAGCAGGTGCTGCCGCAGCAACTGGAGCTGCTTGCGGTGCTGTCAAACGTGCTTTCACATAGGCAAACACATCTTCTTTCATTAAGCGACCATGTGGACCAGAGTTTTGCACCTGTGCAAGTACAACACCTAATTCACGCGCCAATTTACGTACCGCAGGACCTGCATATACTTTTGCATTTTCTGCACTTTGCTCTTTGGTTAGTTTATCTACCCCAGTTGTTTGTACTGGTGTAGCTTCAACTTTAGCAGCAGACACAGCAGGAGTCGTAGACGCTTGTGGTTGAGCTTTTGCAGGAACTGTAGCAGGCGTTTGTACGGCTGGCGCTGCCGATTCACCCTCAATGGTCACCAAAGGCATACCTTGCGCGACACTTTGTCCAGCAGAAACATGAATGGCTTTAATCACACCCGCAGTCGTGCTTGGTACTTCTACCGTCGCTTTGTCAGACTCCACCACAATAATGCTTTGATCGTTCTCAACACGATCGCCGACGCTCACCAGAATCTCAGCGACAGTGGCTTTGTCGACACCTAAGTCGGGTACTGTAATTTCGACTGCACCTGTTGCAACAGGTGCTGCGGTAACACCGGCTGCCTGTTGTACAGATTCAACTGCTGGTGCTGATGCAACGCTTGCTGGTGCTGATGCAACGCTTGCTGGTGTTGTTGCTGTTGGAGCTGTAGCACCTGCCACTTTCACTTTTAACAGCACTACACCTTCTTTAACCGTATCGCCTGCTTGAATTTCAACACTTTCAACCGTGCCAGCAACCGTACTCGGTACTTCAACCGTGGCTTTATCCGATTCAACCACCACGATACTTTGATCAACTTCAATTGTATCGCCAGCTTTGACCAGGATTTCACCCACAACCGCTTTTTCAACACCAATGTCTGGTACTTGCACATCAACTACAGCACTTGTCGCTGGTTGAGTCGCGACAGCAGGAGCTGCAACTTCTGGTGTGGCAACCGCTGGAGCAGGTTCAGCCACTTTTTCTTCCACTTTTGCTGCGACAGGAGTGGCAGCAACATCTGATTCAAGCTCAATCAGTACAGCGCCTTCAGACACTTCATCGCCCACTGCGACACTGATGCTTTTAACCACACCTGTTGAAGTGCTAGGCACTTCAACAGAGGCTTTGTCAGACTCAAGTAAGACTAGACTGTCATCAACAGCAATCTGATCACCGACTTTTACTAAAATTTCTGCAACCGTGGCTTTATCCACGCCAATATCAGGTGTTGTGATTTGCATGCTTAGTTCTCCTCACCTGATTGTTCTTTGTAGTCCGCAACTGGGTGAACTTCAGGGTGCGCCTGAGGAGCCCATGCCACTGGACGGTCAGTGTCTAACTCAAAGTTAGAAATTGCATCTTTCACTAAACGTGCATCGACTTCACCTTCGTCAGCTAATTTTTTCAAAGTAGCAACAACGATATGTGCAGCATCAACACCAAAGAAACTACGCAAGTTCGCACGTGTATCTGAGCGACCATAACCATCTGTACCCAACGCAACAAATGGGCGGCCATCTGGAAGATAGGCACGGATTTGTTCGCTATAAGCACGCATATGATCTGTTGCTGAAACAACAATACCTTCTGTACCGCGTAATTGTTTAGACACCCAAGACTCTTTCACTTCTTCAGTAAGTGGGTGTAAACGGTTGTATTCTTCACATGCCATACCATCACGCGACAACTCATTGAAGCTTGTTACACTCCAAACGTTTGAATGGATTTGGTATTCGTCACGTAAGATTTTCGCAGCTTTAATCACTTCACGCAGAATCACGCCTGAACCCATGAGCTGAACCGTAGCTTTTTCATCTTTTTCGAACAAGTACATGCCGCGTTTGATGCCTTCCTCAGCGCCTACTGGCATTTCAGGATGCTCGTAGTTTTCGTTCATCACGGTTAAGTAATAGAACACACGCTCTTGGTTCACATACATACGCTGTAAACCGTCATGCACAATTACTGCTAACTCATAACCGAAACATGGGTCATAAGACACACAGTTTGGAATCGTATTCGCAAGGATATGTGAATGACCATCTTGGTGCTGTAAACCTTCACCGTTTAGTGTGGTACGACCAGCAGTTGCACCCAATAAGAAACCTTGTGCTTGTGCGTCGCCTGCTGCCCATGCAATGTCGCCAATACGTTGGAAACCAAACATTGAGTAGTACATGTACATTGGAATCATTGGCAAGTTATTGGTTGAATAACTGGTTGCCAACGCTGCCCATGCGCTCATCGCGCCTGCTTCGTTGATCCCTTCTTGTAGCATGTGACCGTCTTTGGCTTCACGGTAATGCATCAATTGTTCTTGGTCTTCTGGTGTGTATTTTTGACCGTGAGCGGCATAAATACCCAACTGACGGAACATACCTTCTAAACCAAACGTACGCGCTTCATCTGGAACGATGGGTACTACGCGATCTTTAATTGCTTTTTCTTTAAGTAAAGAAGCAATTAAACGAACCATCACCATGGTGGTGGATTGTTCTTTGCCCGCAGAACCTTTTAATACTGCATCAAATACCGACAATTCAGGAATGGCTAATTGCTCACTCTCTTTACGACGTGCAGGTAAATAGCCACCTAAAGCTTCACGACGCGCCTTCATATACTTCATTTCTGGCGAGTTTTCACTTGGGCGGTAGAATGGAAGCTCTTCTAACTTATCATCTGTAAATGGCAGGTTAAAACGGTCACGTACATATTTCAAAGAGTCGATCTGCATTTTTTTGATTTGGTGAGTCTTATTCACCGCTTCAATTTCTTCAGACAAACCGTAACCTTTAACCGTTTTTGCAAGAATAACGGTTGGTTGACCTTTGGCTTTCATTGCTTCTGCATAGGCCGCAAAAACTTTGTACGGGTCATGACCACCACGGTTAAGATTATCAATGTCTTCATCGCTTAAATCTTTGACCAGTTCCGCAGCTTCTGGGTACTTGCCAAAGAATTTTTCACGTGTATATGCACCACCTTTCACTTGATAGCGTTGGTATTCACCATCAACTGTTTCTTCCATGACCGCTTTTAAAGCGCCTGTGCTGTCTTTTGCAAGTAGCGGATCCCAATGACGACCCCATACCACTTTAATGACACGCCAGCCCGCACCACGGAATAAAGATTCTAATTCTTGAATGATTTTACCGTTACCACGTACAGGACCATCGAGACGCTGTAAGTTACAGTTAACTACCCAAATGAGGTTATCAAGTTTTTCACGACCAGCAAGTGAAATTGCACCAGTACTTTCTGGCTCATCCATCTCACCATCGCCAAGATATGCCCAGACTTTACGATCTTCTTCTTTGATCAAGCCACGGTTCATCAAATATTTTTGAATGTGTGCTTGATAAATCGACATGATTGGACCAAGACCCATTGATACCGTTGGGAATTGCCAATAGTCCGGCATTAAGTATGGATGTGGATAGCTTGGTAAACCATTACCGCCAACTTCACGGCGGAAATTACTTAACTGTTCTTCAGTCAAACGTCCTTCAAGGAATGAACGTGCATAAATACCAGGAGCACAGTGTCCTTGGTAATAAATCATATCTCCGCCAAAGTTATTGCTGTTTGCGCGGAAGAAATGGTTAAAACCTACATCATATAATGTTGCAGAAGAGGCAAAACTTGCCAAGTGACCACCTAGGTCATCACCTGTTTTATTTGCACGTAATACCATTGCCAAGGCATTCCAACGGATCAGCGCACGAATACGGCGCTCCATATCCTGATCGCCTGGCATGGCTGGAGTTTCTTCAACAGAAACGGTATTTAAATAAGGAGTGTTTAAGCGCTGAATAGGAACATGTTTCGCGATCGCACGTTGATATAATTTTTCTAATAAAAATGCAGCGCGCTCTGTTCCCATGTGTTTTAGAACCGAATCGAAAGCATCTTGCCATTCTTGGGTTTCTTGCGCATCTGTATCGCCATAAAACGCCATAATCCACCTATTCCTTAAGCTTAATCTATTATGTATATGTACCATACTTTGGTATTAGAAGTTATCGCTCTAGCTGAATACGGGCAGGTACCACTATTTATAAAATAAATAATTGCTGACGATTTAACACTCAAATTAACAAAAAATCGCCAATAATGTTGTTTTTTTATACAAATAAAACTCTTCTGCCTGATAGTATGAAAAAAGATACAGAAAACGTCACTACTTTGGTGCAAATATTGGAAACAATAAAAAGGCAGCGTATGGGAAAGAGGTAAGACCCAATACACTGCCTTTCGAAGAATTCTAAGCTTAAATAGTCAGGTGCGATTACGGCAACATGGCTAAATAAGTCGATGGATTTTTACGCTGACCATCTTTTACAACTTCATAATGTAAATGCGGGCCAGTACAACGAC
This sequence comes from Acinetobacter sp. AM, assembly GCF_003105055.1. NCBI lineage: Bacteria > Pseudomonadati > Pseudomonadota > Gammaproteobacteria > Moraxellales > Moraxellaceae > Acinetobacter > Acinetobacter sp. AM. Next base: position 139,916 of record NZ_QETG01000003.1, read on the forward strand.
CTGTACAACCAACATTGGCAATATGTTCACCCGCATCTACGCGGTCACCGACACGCGCAATTAAACGTGAAGCATGTGCATAACGTGTGATGTAACCATCGCCGTGGTTAATTTCAACATATTGACCATAGCCAGAACCCCAACCCGATTTGGTTACAACACCAGAACCCGTTGCATAAATTGGTGTACCACTTGGCGCTGACAAATCTAAACCTGAATGATGTTCAGCACGTCCACCCATGGTACGACCACCAAAATTTGAGCTGATGCGTTTCATGTCTGGCAATGGATGAGTCACTAACCATGAATAAGGACTATTTGAAGATGCAGAATACGAAGTTTTTGTGCCGTATTTTTTAGCAATTGATTCGTTGTTTAGTTCAATAGTTTTTTCACGCAATTTGACGGACATTTGCGTACTTGCAGGAATATCGATGTCTTCAGGTTCAGCATATGAACCTTGCGCTAAAGTTTGAGTCAGTTGTTCAATACGATCTGGTGAAGCCGTGGTATTAGAATTTAATTGAACTAAATCAGCGAAAGCGACCGATGCGGTCGAAGCCGCTAAAGAAAACGCCAATAAAATACGTCTTGTGTGCATAAAAAACCTCTTTAAACTGTTCTTACAAAAGTTCCTTGCGTGATCTCTTCCTTGATATCTACTGAAAGGAGCGCATAAGCTTAAGACACAAATATGAAGGTAATATGTATGTCTGAACCAGAGAATCTCTTTCAACAAACAAGAAAACGCATAAAAACAGGAAACTTATCGTTTCTCTCAACGCAAGTTGCTGCATGGCAGAAACTTAGCAAACTCATTCAACCGTTATTGCCTCAACCAGAGCAATGGCAGGTTGCTTGTTATCAATATGGTGTTTTGACCGTAACGGGTGAAAATCAAGCGATGGTGAGTCAACTAGGTTACTTACAAAAGCAATATATTGTTCAATTGGCTCAACTAGAAGAACTCAAAGATTTACAAAAAATACAGGTTCGTTTAAGAGTTTCCTCAACAACCACACCTGCTCCTGAACCATCTTCACGATCTCTTAGCCCAGAAACCCAAGATTTATTAAAAGGGGCTGCTGACTTTGTGAGCGACCCTAAGCTTAGCCAAGCAATGCTACGTTTGGCAAGCAATAAAAAGTAAGCTAGGGCTGGGTTTAGAAAATGCTTCGATCAAAAAAGCGACTTAATTCTCATTTTTATTTGTTATATTATAACGTAGCCCATATAAGACAATGACTTATGTCACACTTACATAAGGGATTGGACATTGATCTATGTCATCAAATGTTACAATTTCATAGCTGGTTGGATCACTTTGAACATTGCGTAACAATTGGTTATTCAGGGCATGACCTGACTTATATCCATCAAATTTCGCAATAATTTGATGTCCTAATAAATATAAATCGCCTACGGCATCTAATATTTTGTGACGAACAAATTCATCAGAGAAGCGCAAACCTTCTTCATTGACCACGCCAGTATCATCTACACCAATGGCATTGTCTAAACTTGCTCCTAAAGCCAAATTGTTGGCTTTTAAGTAATCCAAGTCCTTCATGAAGCCAAATGTACGTGCCTCACTGACTTCGTACACAAAAGTTTCAGTTGAGAAATCAATGGTGGCAGACTGATATTCTTTTTTAAATGCAGGATGATCAAAATCAATGGTGAAATTCAACTGAAAACCTGAATGCGGCGTAAAAATTGCACGCTTATCATCAATTAATGCTTCTACAGGCTTTAAGATTCGGATAAATTTTTTGGGTGCATTTTGCTCAATCAACCCACCTTGCATTAACAGGTAGATAAATGGACCAGCACTGCCATCCATAATCGGCACTTCTGAAGCAGAGACCTCGATAATTAAATTATCAATACCCAAACCTGCAATCGCACTCATGACGTGCTCAATGGTGCCTACTTTGGCATTATCCTGAACCAAGTTAGAGCACATAAATGCTTCTTGAATCAGCATCGCATCGGCTTGAATATCCACAGGTGGATCTAAATCAATACGACGGAACACAATACCCCCATCCACATGGTGCGGCACAAAGTTCATTAATACCTTTTGCCCACTATGAAGACCAATACCGCTCGCTTTCACGACACGTTGCAGGGTACGCTGTTTCAACATGCTTTTTCTATCATCTGCCCATAAATCCGCTATACGTTAGCATATTTAGCCATTGATAAAAAACAAAAAGGTAGCGATAACGCTACCTTTTATAGTGTTTTAAAAGCAAGTTATTGAAAAATAATTACTTACGTTGCTGATTTTTCAAATAATCTTGAATACTCATTGGTGTTGGACGTGACGCACCAGCAGATGAAGCCGCATTAATTACAGAAGCATCCGCCTGCTGACGCTGAATTGCAGGAACGTCATCTTCTTCAACCACAGCATGTGTCGTTGCAGAACGTGAAACCTGCGTAGTTGCACGCTTCACAGGTTCAATCGCATCTGCCGAATTGCGAGTTAAACCGGTTGCAATCACAGTCACGCTAATTTCATCACGCGCATCTGGATCAAATACCGTACCGTAGAAAACTTGACCTTCATCCAAGTCCACAATTTGGTTCACAACATCGGTGATTTCTTCAATTTCACCAAAGGTGACATCATCACCACCTGTCACATTAATCAAAATACCCTTCGCATTCATAATGGTCACGTTATCTAATAACGGACTACGAATCGCTTGTTCTGCAGCTTGACGCGCACGATGTTCACCACGACCTGAGCCTGCACCCATCATGGCATAACCACGGGTACTCATTGCGGTTTTCAAGTCAGCAAAGTCAAGGTTAATGTGACCAGGGCGAACCACTAAATCGAAGATACTGCGTACTGCATTGAGTAACACGTCATCCGCCTTTTTATAAGCATCCTTCATCGAGATATCGCGGAATACTTTTAACAGGCGCTGGTTTGGAATAATAATGAGCGAGTCGACATGCGCTTCTAAAGCCTCAATGCCTTTTTCAGCAGACTGTTGACGACGCTTACCTTCAAAATTAAACGGCGTAGTCACTACACCCACCGTTAAAATACCCATTTCTTTGGCAATTTCTGCAACGACTGGAGCAGCACCTGTACCCGTACCACCACCCATACCTGCGGTCACAAACACCATGTCGGTGCCTTCTAAATGCTGGCGGATCAACTCACGGCTTTCTTCGGCCGCCGTTTGACCCACTTGAGGATTCGCACCTGCACCTAAACCACGAGTACTTTGTTCACCTAACTGGATTTTAAATTGTGCATTCATACGATCTAAAGCTTGCTTGTCCGTATTGGCACAAACAAATTTCACACCTTGAATATCTGATTCCAACATGTGTTGAACAGCATTACCGCCTGCACCACCTACACCAAATACAGTGAAACGGGCTTGACCGTTGCTATCGTTCTGATCATCTTCTAAAAATTCAAATGAGGCCATGACCTTTAAATTTCCTAATTCGTAATTGGCAGTCACTTAAGCCCGTATACTGCCTTGATCTGCATAAATAAAATTGATTTTAGAATGCTGTTCAATGTTTAGCTTGTCAAGTATTGACCGCTTAACGTACAACTTCCAAACAATATTCCTTAAAAATACCACTAAAAAATAGATTTCAACTTATCATTTAGTCCTGACCATGCGCGTCCAGCACGTTTCCAAAACGAAAGTGTTTCAGGATCTACGGTTTCTACCAAGGTCTCTTGCGGATCCCCTTGACTGAACATCAACAAGCCTGCCGCCGTTGCGTATTGGGAACGACGTAGTGAAGCCAAATAAGGTTCATCGGCATAAACTTGTACAGGTGGATTGCCCAAATGCGCTGAAATACCCAACATCCGGCGCACTAGACTGACCATCCCTTCAATCTGACAAGCATCACCCGTCAAGACCACACCATGATATAAGCCATGAATTGCCCCGCTACGCTCAAGTGCTTCTCGAACTTGGGTCAAAATTTCTTCATAGCGTGCAATCATAATGTCGGATAATTCAATTCGGCTGATAGTTTGCGGACCATCAATGCCTTGAATTTGAATCATATGATCAGGTTTCACCACTTTTAAGTCGACACAACCATAAAGCAACTTAATTCTTTCTGCTTCTTCTGTCGTGGTCTGTAAGACAGCAGCAATATCACGTGTTACATGTTCACCGCCACGCTGTAAGGTTTCCGCCATCGCCAGACGCCCATCTAAATAGACCGCAAGATTGGTGGTTCCAGCGCCCATATCGAGCAAACAAACCCCATATTCTTTTTCGTCTTTCAGCAAACTGGCTTCTGCCGTTGCCAAGCAGGACACCACCATTTTTTCTACGGTGATGTTTGCGCCTTTCATGGCACGATCCAAATTTTGCATGGTACTGATGGGTAACATCATCAACTGATAATGCCCTTTCATCGTGTGCGCGGACATCCGAATTGGATTCTGTACCCATTCTGGAGAATCATCCAATTCGAAACCAAGCGGAACTGCACTCACCAAATAATGATCTGAAGTGACATGGCTGGCTTTGGCCAACTCTAATGCTCTGACCACTTCATTGGTGCTAATACTATGTTCAGCGTTTTCAATTGGGGTACGCCCCGAAGCATAAAAACTTTTTAATTCTGCACTTGGAATAGAAACCCAAGCCGAATGCACACGGCACTCAGCCATATCTTCCGCTTCCTGAACGGCATTTTTTATCGCCGTGATGACTTTATCCAAGCTCACGATTTTGCCTTTGTTCATACCGCGGTTACGTGCAGTCGCCATCCCAATGACTTGAATCTTGTCTGGGGCATGCACCTTACCAATCAAAACTGAAACTTTATGTGTCCCAATGTCAATCGCAACAACTGAGGGAACAGCTTCACTCATTATTTACTACCATTACATGTTTGTTTAATTTATGGCTTTACGCCTCTATTTATAAAGCCAACCATTATGGCTTTGCATTTATCCCATCCGCAATGCTTGTGTCATTAATCGTTACAACAAAGTGACCATTTACAGTTTTGGGTGGGGCTGCGCTTTTCCATTGAATCGCTAGGCCGTTCCTATAGCGTAAATCGATTGCTGAGATTTGTGACCACACAGGTTTCAAATCACTTTGTGCGAGATGACTCAAGCGTTGTAGCTTACTCATGGTTTGATCTTGATCAACAATAACACGTAATCCAGAATCAAACTGCATAAACCAAGTCATACGCTCTGTTAAATATAATTCTTTTAGCCGAAGGTTGACTGGAAGGAATAATTGATTAATTTCATTATAGCGACGCATCATGGTTTTGGATTGGCTAATTGGCCCATGAAGCAACGGCAATTGTTGATAATTTTTGGGTGTCACTTCAGCAAAAACATCACCGCTATCGCTTAGCAAGCGCCCAGTTCCCCAACGGGCAATCGCATGGCGAGGCATTACTCGAACGCGAATTGCATTCGGCCATGCCCGAGAAACCACAACTCGATCTACCCATGACAACTCTAAAGCGCGGTCACGGATTTGTTCTAAATCAGAAGTAAAATAATTATTTTGTAAAGTTGGTGCCACGTGCAACATCACTTGACGATGCTCAGCATCGGAACGCGTTCCAACCACATCCAAATCCGCGACACGTGCATCGGTCATGACTTTGTATAAGCCAAATATTCCAGCAGCCAAGACCACAAAAGCAATGACCAAGAGCAACCAACCACCCACGTTAGTCAGCTGTTCTTTTCGCGTGGGTGGTTTGTCGTGAATCGAGGTAATTGCAGCGCGTTTGCGCCGCATCGATGCTGGAAGTTGAGCCATAACTTAGTGTGCTGCACCTGTAAGTGTTTGTTCTAAAATTGCAACACATAACGCATCAAAACTATAGCCTACCGCATTGGCAGCTTTGGGCACCAATGAGTGACTGGTCATGCCGGGTACTGTATTGACTTCAAGTAACCAGAAGTTGCCTTGTTCGTCCTGCATGGCATCAATACGCCCCCAACCACTTGCCCCAACCGCTTGGAATGCGCGTAAACACAATGCTTGTAGACGTTGTTCTTCCACTTCCGTTAAACCGCACGGAATACCATATTGCACATCATTGCGTTGATATTTCGCTTCATAATCATAAAAAGCCACATCCGCAGGAGGTTGCAAACGAATCACAGGTAAAGGTTGACCATTTAAAAAGGAAATGGTGAATTCACGCCCTGTAATCCATTTTTCCGCCATCACTACAGCATCGTGTTGTGTTGCTTTTACAATTGCAGCAGCCAAATCTTCAGCTTTTTCAACCTTACTCATGCCTACGCTAGAGCCTTCGTGTACAGGCTTAATAATGAGTGGTAAACCTAAGCTTTCAACCACTTCAGTTAAATCACTGTCTTTATCAATAATACGGTACGGTGCAGTTGGTAAGTCTGACCCTTGCCAGATTTGTTTGGTTTTAACTTTGTCCATACCAATGGCAGAACCTTGAACACCAGTTCCTGTATAAGGAATGTTTAACCACTCCAATACACCTTGAATCTGACCATCTTCACCACCACGACCATGCAATACAATAAAGGCCCGATCATAATTGACCAATTCTGTCACGCTACGATTCTGAGGATCAAATGCCTCAGCATTTACCCCAGAACGAATCAATGCTTCAAGTACAGCCTGACCACTATCGAGAGAAACCTCACGCTCAGCTGATTTACCACCAAGCAACACGGCAACTTTGCCGAACTTTGAAGCATTTGACACGTTTTTATCCTTAAACTGTTATAACTTTTTAATTGAAACCGAAGACGGCAATTAATCTACATATAATTGATGTTGCGCCAGCTCAACTGAGATAGCTCCCACATTACCTGCGCCTTGTGTTAATAACAAGTCATTCGCTTGTAACACTTTACGCATTACATTCGGCAAGTTCCCTTCTACTGGATCGACCAAGATGGGCTCAACTTCACCACGCAAACGAATACTACGCGCCAATGCACGGCTGTCTGCGCCCACAATTGGTTTTTCCCCAGCAGGATAAACTTCTAATAACAACAATTGATCAACTTGTGACAACACATCAACAAAATCATCAAAACAATCACGGGTACGACTAAAACGGTGCGGCTGGAACAACATCACCAAACGACGGTCTGGATGGCTGGCACGTGCTGCTTTAATGGTCGCTTCTACTTCTTTCGGGTGATGTCCATAGTCATCCACCAATTTTACATTGCCTTCGCCCAGCTCAAACTCACCTTGAACTTGGAAACGACGCCCCACACCACTGAAACCTTCTAGTGCACGTGCAATCGCAGCATCGGATACCCCTTCATCGGTGGCAATACCAATCGCAGCAAGGGCATTTAAAATGTTATGCAAGCCTGGCAGGTTAATGGTCAGGCGTAAAGGCTCACGATCTTTACGTAATACGGTAAAGTGTGACTGCATGCCTTCTTGTGCAATGTCTACCGCACGAATGTCATTGTCTTCGTTAAATCCGTAAGTCACCAATGGACGACCAATGCGCGGCATAATTTCACGGATGTTGGCATCATCACCACACACCACGGCCAAACCGTAAAATGGCATTTTTTGTAAAAACTGTATAAAAGTGTCTTTCAGCACATCAAAGCTGCCACCATAGGTGTCCATATGATCAGCATCGATGTTGGTCACAATGGTTGCCATGGGCTGTAAATACAGGAAAGATGCATCTGACTCGTCTGCTTCAGCCACAATAAAACGACTTGCACCCAATGCTGCATTCACGCCAGTACGATTTAACAAACCACCAATCACATACGTTGGATCGAGGTTTTCTTCAGCCAACATACAAGTCACAAGACTGGTGGTTGTGGTTTTACCGTGTGTTCCAGCGACAGCAATACCATGACGGTAACGCATCAACTCACCCAGCATTTCTGCACGGCGAACCACAGGTGTGCGATGTTCAATTGCCGCCTTAATTTCAGGATTTTCTGGATCAATGGCTGTTGAAACCACCAAAACATTGGCGCCTTGGATATTTTCTGCTGCATGCCCGATATAAACTTTAATCCCGTTTTCTTCGAGCTGTAGCGTGGTTTTTGATGCCTTGATATCTGAACCAGACACTTTATAGCCTTGGTTTTTCAATACTTCCGCAATGCCGCACATCCCAGCACCACCAATACCCACGAAATGGATGTGCTTAATACGACGCATTTCAGGGATTTTAATTAATTTCTTTGCTTGATCAGCAGGTGTAGATGGAGACATAGCTTACTCTAATCACAATTCTTGAATTAACTCAACGACATGTTGAGTTGCATCGGGTTGAGCCTGTTGACGCGCTTTGACTGCCATTTCGGACAATAGTGAACGGTTCATTAACGGCACTAACAATTCTTTTAAACTTTCAGGGCTCATATTGGCTTGCGGACAAATTTTCGCAGCCCCAATATTCGCTAAGAACTTGGCATTGGCAGTTTGGTGGTCATCCACAGCACTGGGCAACGGTACAAATATAGCCGCGACGCCGGCTGTGGCAATTTCAGTCACAGTCAAAGCACCCGCACGACAGATAATGAGGTCTGCATTTGAATACGCTTGAGCCATATCCTCAATAAAAGGATGCACTTCAACGTCCAAATTCGCAGGTGCATTGGCATAACGTGCCTGTGTTGCTTCTGTATGATTTTGACCACATTGATGATAGACACGAAGTGGCACATTTAATAGTTTTAACGCTTCGGGTACACATTCATTCAGTGCTTTCGCACCCAAAGAACCACCAACAATTAAAATGCGAAGCGGTTGATGGGCTTTTTCACGCTCTTGATAACGCCAAGAGGGATTTAAAATTTCGGTAATTTCTTTGCGTACAGGATTACCTGTGGTGACAATTTTGGCTTGTTCAGAAAATGTCTGCGGAAAAGCCTGACACACCGTGGTCGCAACACGCGATAGTTGCGTATTGGTAAACCCTGCGATGGCATTTTGCTCATGAATAAGTACAGGAATACCCAAAACCCGTGCGGCCAAACCACCAGGCCCCGCGACGTAACCACCAAAACCAGCGACAGCATCAATATTCAACTGTTTCATATAGCGCATGGCGCTTAGAGTCGCTTTTAGAATTTTAAAAGGTGCCAATAATTTACGTACCACACCATTGCCACGTACGCCTTGAATATCAATTTGATAAATTGGAATATTTTGATTTTTTAATAAGCGATTTTCCATGCCTGTAGGTGTTGCCAACCAAGACACTTGTGTTCCTTGTTGTTGCAATTGTTTTGCAACGGCAAGTGCTGGAAAAACATGTCCACCAGTACCAGCGGCCATCATCATTACGCGTTTGGGCTTTGTTTGCTGTACATCAGTCACGGTTTAATTCTTCAGTTCAAAAAAATAGGCAAAATTCATTTAAGTTAACAATTGTAATCACAAACGCAGGGGCGCGAAAGTTTATTTACTTTGTTTCACCCAGCGTTTCATTGTTTTTTTCTTCAGTTTTGTAAGTTTAAACAAGTTTTATTATTAATCTAGTATAAAAAACCGCTATCTTTGTTAAAAACCGCAAATCGCTTGTATTTTTGGAAAGATCTTTCGCTTAGATTTTGAGCCTATAGCGTATTGCACAATCCTCAACCACACGCTTGTGATTGAGGTATTGAGCATATTCAAATTTACTTAAACGCTTGGGCGACCTGCCTCTAATACGGCAAATAAATCATCCGCAATTTGAGTCCCAAATTGGTTATCAATTTCACGAATACAGGTTGGGCTAGTGACATTAATTTCAGTCACGTAATTACCAATCACATCTAGACCGACAAAAATCAGCCCTTTCTCACGTAAGAATGGGCCCACTTTTTCTGCAATGTTACGGTCATTTTCGGTCAATGGACGGGCTTCCCCCAAACCACCTGCAGCCAAGTTACCACGAACTTCACCATTTTGTGGAATTCGTGCCAAGCAATACGGTACAGGCTCGCCATTGATCATTAAAATACGCTTATCCCCTTCGACAATTTCAGGAATATAGCGCTGTGCCATTATCGGCTGAGTACCATGATTGGTTAAAATTTCAATGGTTGAGCCAATATTTACCCCGTCTTGATAGAGACGGAAAATTCCCATGCCGCCCATACCATCAAGCGGTTTTACAATCACATCGCCTTGTTCTTTAATAAATTCACGAATTAAACCTTGCTGTGAAGTGACCAATGTCGGCACTTGCAGTTCTGGAAACTGTGTGGCAAATAGTTTCTCATTACAGTCACGCAGACTTTGTGGTTTGTTAATAATCCACGCCCCTTCTCGTTCTGCCTGCTCTAAAATATAGGTGGTATAGACAAAGTTCATATCAAATGGCGGGTCTTTACGCATCAACACCACGTCATACGCCGCGATGGATTCTTTCTTCTTTTCACCCAATTCATAATAATGGTCGTAATCTTCAAACACCTTTAATGGTGCAATTAAACCAAACGCTTTACCCTGCTCGATATATAAATCCTGTTGTAATGCATAACCCAGTTCATGCCCGCGGCGGCTTGCCGCCCACAACATGGCCATAGTTGAGTCTTTTTTCAAATTGACACTTTCAATGGGGTCCATCACAACAAGTACGCGCATAATCAAAACTCTTGTTTAAAGATATAATCAGCTAGGAGTATAACGGAGATTATTCGGTTCTATTTCTGAATTTCAATTTTCACTTATGGATAATTTTGTATAACTTCATTTAGGTTTCCGCTATGCAACAAGCCATTATTGGTTTTCATTTAGATGATGAACAGCATTGGGTAGCAGATTTAGCCTGCGGACATACTCAACATGTCCGCCACACTCCGCCTTGGCAAAATCGACCTTGGGTGATGACTGAACAAGGGCGGAAAGAGAAATTAGGCGTGATGCTAGAGTGTAAAAAGTGTGATACTACAATTTGAATTTAAAATTATCTTCTGCATGTAATTTTAATAATTGATCTAATCTCACTGTTTTTACATTAAAGATTTTTGCAGCATCAGGTATTCTTATCCTATTCTTATCATGTGGCTGAGAAGTTTCCGCAGTAACAATTGTGTATCCTTCTGCTTTTGCTACAGAAATTAAATACGCATCAGCAATGGTTGAACTAGCAAATTCTTCCTTCGCTAACGATGAATAAAAATTATGATTAGCACTCCAAGAAATTACTTCACTATAACTTTTAAATAGATTCTGATTAGCCAAACTAGAAACAAAGAATTGGGAAGGCAATCGATTAGCACTTATTAAGCGTGAAAGTTCATTTTTAGTTGGATCAGGCTTAGTCACTTCATCCTTGACTTTATCAATACTAAAGAATACATGCTGAATAAAACCATCATTGAGCCAATCCCAAAATAAATCACAAAATTTCGGATGATAAAATCTATTGTGACCATCAATAAAAATATTAGAATCGATTAGATACTTAACTACTGTACTCATTATATATAATTCTCTCCGAGCACCATGACACTTTGAGGATTCATACCTAAAACTTTACCTGCCTCACGTAAAGTAATCCCACCCGACATTGCCTTATTAAATACAGCCCTTGAAAGTGCCAAAGTATTTTTTCCCAAAGCATTTCGATAATAATCACCACCATTAATTTGGCTTCTTTTATTTCTATCTATGAATTGATCTCTATGATAATTATCTATATATTCAGATTTAGACATATAAGATAAAGTAAGTGCCACCCTAGCAATTACTATTTCACTTACACCAAAATAATCACTTAAATCAGAAATATTACCTTCCAATTCATCCCATTTCCGTTTAAAAACTTTTTGGGGAACTAAAACTTCTGCAGCAACTCGATTACACAAAATTTCTATATCATCTTTAGCATCAATATGTAGATCATCAATACCGTTTTGTCCTAACCAAATATGAGCTAATTCATGAATCAAAGTAAAAATTCTTGCTGATGGGGAATCTTGTAAATTAATAAAAATTGCTGGTGCAAATTTATGAGTAAGTACAAACCCCCTGAACTCATCAATATCCAATATTTTTTTATTATTACTTCCAACAACTCCACTTCTAAACACGAGAATTCTAGCCTGCTCACATCGCTCTATCAGCGAAGTAAAATATCCCTCTCTTTCTTTACGACTCTTGGGATTAATTGGTAAATCAAGAACATCACAAATATCAACAGCAATGTCCTTATATGAGGCATTATTATCAAATTTACCTACAAAATTTAATGGTTCGACCTCAATCTCTTTAATGTATTCTAAATACCATTCATGTTTGAACTTTATATCTTTGAGTACATCATGGAAGTTTTCACTTAAAGGCTCAGGGTTAGGCTTTTGTCTCAAATCTGGAATTATGATACGTTCAGATTTTGGAGGATTATCTAAGAATAAATAACCAAAAGGTATCTTCGTAATTTGTGAAAACTTTTCTGCTTCTTTAATAGTTAAAGAGCCTTCAAGTATTCTAGATTGGTTTTTAGGCGATGAAGTAATTTTAGAGACAACTATATTCAACGGCATTTCTATATTAGCTGCCGCCCATTCAAGATTTTTTAAAGTTACGTTCAAAATTATCATGATCGAATTATAATCATTTTTATTATTTTATATATACTTAATTTAGTGGATAGAGACAAGTGTCTCTATCCATATTTATCATTTAGATGCCGTATTTCATACGGTAGGCTTCCATTTTCGCCAAGGCTTCGCTTTCACCTTTGGCATCTAAATAATTCATTAAATCTTTCATGGTAATTAAGGCATGTACAGGTATTTCCAATTCTTTTTGTACTTCTTGAATCGCAGATAATTCACCCTGACCTTTTTCCTGACGGTCTAAAGCCACCAATACACCTGCAATTTGTGCACCCGCATTTTTTAGAATCGTGACCACTTCACGAATCGCTGTTCCTGCGGTAATTACGTCATCAATGATCCAGACTTTTTTGCCTGCAACTGATGCACCGACCAACACACCACCTTCACCGTGGTCTTTCGCTTCTTTACGGTTAAAGCCCCATGGCACACTCACGCCATGATTTTGCGACAATGCTACAGCCGTTGCTGCGACAAAAGGAATCCCTTTATATGCAGGACCAAACACCACTTCAACGTGATCACACTGGGTTAATTTATCTGCATAACCTGAAGCCAACAAAGATAAGGCCTCACCATCATTCAATAAACCTGCATTAAAAAAATAAGGACTCACTCGGCCTGATTTTAAAGTAAACTCACCAAATTTAAGCACACCACGTGATAAAGCGAGTTCGATAAATGCTTGTGGGTTAAATTGAGCTGGCGTTGACATGAGGTGCTCCGAAATTCATACATTGAGGTTATGACTGCGCATGATACCAAAGAGTAGCTACCCAAGTGATCAAAAAATTTTACGAGTGGTTTCAATTAACGTAAATGGCTTACGTTCATCAGTGACCAAAGGCTTATTGGAATGGTTAGAAAAGTCCGATGCCGATGTGGTGTGCATGCAAGAAAGTCGCATCACCCATGCACAATGGACAGATAAATTTAAACCTGAAGGCTGGTACACACATTTATTCCCTGCGGAACGCGCGGGTTATGCAGGCACGGCCATTTATAGCCGTTTACCCTTTGTGTCTGTAACAGATGGTTTAGGTTTTGAACTGGCCGACTCTCAAGGGCGCTTTATCAGTGCGGAATTCGATTTAGGTTTAGATCACCCCGTACATATTTGCTCTTTGTATTTACCTTCAGGTTCGTCAGGTGACGAAGCACAAGCACGCAAAGATCATTTTTTAGAAAATTATCAACAGATTCTCAAACAATGGCGTGCTGAAAATAAATCGATCATCGTGTGTGGTGACTACAATATTGTGCATAAGCGCATTGATATTAAAAACTGGTCAGGCAATCAAAAATCTTCAGGTTGCTTACCGCATGAACGTGCTTGGCTCGATCATATTTATGATGAACTGGGTTATGTCGATACTTTCCGCGAAGTACGCAAAGAAGCTGAACTTTATTCTTGGTGGTCGAATCGTGGACAGGCCCGCGCCAAGAACGTGGGTTGGCGTATTGATTACCAAGCCTGCTCACCTGACTGGAAGTCACGCACAGTCAATGCTTGGGTCTATAAAGATGAATGGTTTAGTGACCATGCACCCGTCATTATTGACTATCAAATTTAAGTAATTTTCGTATTTGAGTGAACAAATGTTCACTCAATATTATCTTTTTGCTCACAACACATGACGTATTTGTGGTCTTTTTATCCTAAGTCAGAAACGGCATCATAGCGGCACGGCACAGGGACATGTCAGGATGACAGCAAAGGGATAGGAAGCCGTAGGATGGAATAAAACACACTCGGTTTGAGTTTGTTTTCAAGGATGTGACAATGGACGTTGTAATGAGACCCGCATAATCAGGATGATTAAATGCGGGTTTTCTCTTTTTTATTGCTTATTTTTATTTAAGCGCTGATGTTCTGATTCTTTTAACATTCTTGTTCTTCATGAACATAGCATGCCAAGTTTAGATTGCAATTCGATGACAATTCCCATGGCATTAACATCTTTCGCCTAATTTTCCTGCACTGCTAGAGAAAGCAGATTTTTTTGTTTACCCTATGCTCAATCATTATCTTCAGGAATGTATTCTGCATGCTTAAAATTTATGGCATTAAAAACTGTAGCTCTATGAAAAAAGCCTTTGATCTATTGAATGAACTGGGCTTGGCCTATGAATTTCATGATTATAAAAAACAAGGGATTGATGCCGAAACGCTTAAAGTCTGGTTGGAACACGTCGGGCAAGAGCTTATCTTAAATAAGAAAGGGACTACTTGGCGTAAACTCACGGAAGCGGAACAACAGTTTGCTCTAGCTTCACAAGATCAATTAATCGAAACGCTGATGGCCCAGCCGAGTTTAATCAAACGCCCCGTTTTACAAACAGCTCAAGGATATATGGTCGGTTTTGATGAAGCCGCCTATCGAACAATTTCGGCTTAAAGCACCAATTTTGATTATAAAAAAAGCCTGATTATCTATCAGGCTTTTTCACATCTCTTTACCGTTTTAGTTGACGCGAACCCAAGTTTGGTTACGCCCTAATACAGCTACACCCAAATAACCACGAAGCTCAAGCTTTTTGCCACCTGAAGTCAATTCACCTTTCAAGCTATAGGTTTTGCCATTTTTCGGGTCTAAAATCGTACCCTCATCATATTTCGTGCCACCGGCATTTTTCAGACCACGAACAATGGTTAGACCTTTCAGTGATTTGTTGTGATATGGACCTTCACATTTACTACAGGCATTTTCTTCGCCCGGCGTTAAAATGCTTTGAATACTGGCAGTCAAAACACCATTTTTTTGCTCAGTAAATTTCACAACCGCGCGCGGTTGTTTGGTTTTATCATCAATGGTTTTCCAAACTGTACCATTTAACGGATCAGCCGCATTGGCAAGTACTGTGAATCCGAGCAATCCTAATGCAAGTGCAATCTTTTTCATTTTTGTTGATTTCCCTAGTCTGTTCTGTAGACGTCTTTCAGTATTGTAAAGCCACAACAAATTTGCAATTCTTGAATGTGACTGTTTAGTGTACCCTTCTCATTATTGTGGGTAAATAGACCACTATTTAGGCATAATTTATAACAAAATGGAACAACCATGAAGATTTCAGCACCGTGGAAACAATTCATTACAGAAAGCCTTTTAAAAACGACCATCCGCACGCCTAGCCAATACAATCTTCCCCCGAATATACTGCGACAGGGCTTAGAACAACTCTGTAAACTTTTTCCGACTCAGGCAGATGTCCAAGTTCGCCCTTTACGTTTAGGGCAATTTCATGCTGAAGAGCTTAAACCACAAAAGGAATCTACCCAGCTCATTTTTCATATTCATGGTGGCGTTTTTTTTCTCGGCTCACTTAAAACGCATCGTGCATTTTTAAGTCAGATTGCAGCACGAACACAAATGCAGGTTTTGCATGTCGATTATCCGCTCTCACCAGAACATCCTTTCCCAGAAGCAATTGATGCTTTATTTGAGATGTATTTAAATTTGCTCGACCAAGGCATTCTAGCCAAAGATATTATTTTATCGGGTGATTCTTGTGGCGCAAACCTTGCAGTTGCTTTGGCGATTAAAATCCGCCAAGCACAACTCGAACAGGTCAGTGGCTTAATTTTACTTTCGCCATTTTTAGATTTAACGCTGACCAGTGAATCACTGCGCTTTAACCAAAAACACGATGCTTTGCTCTCTATAGAAGCCTTAGAAGCAGGGATTGATTACTACTTACCGGCAGACATCGATCGTGGTGATCCACGCGTCTCGCCTTTATTCGATGATTTGACGGGTTTACCTCCGACACTGATTCAGGTCGGTTCTAAAGAAATTTTAATGGATGATGGACAACGCTTTCAGCAACAAGCCGAAGCGGCTGGTGTTAAAGTCGAATTTAAAATTTATACGGGAATGTGGCACAATTTCCAAATGTTCAGCGCTTGGTTTGCAGAAGCACAGCAAGCTTTAGCCGATTTAGCCGCATTCGCGCACCGCCTAGATAAAAATTAAATTGCCATAAAAAAGGTCAGCACATGCTGACCTTTTCGTTTCTAAATCTTCAAGCTTAGATGAGTTTAACCTGTGCCAAAGCGGCTTCAATGGCTTTATTTTTCAGTTCTTCACCCATGTTGACACCTTCAGCACGCACGACATCTACCTGCTCGACACCGGTAAAGTTAAACACAGTTTTCAAAAAGCCTTCTTGGAAATCTGCTGGACTATTGTCACCATAGACACCGCCACGACTGCTAGCAATATAGACCTGTTTATTGCCAGCCAAACCTACAGGGCCATTTTCAGTGTATTTAAAGGTTTTACCGGCAACACTAATACGATCAATCCATGCTTTTAAGGTTGAAGCCAAACCAAAGTTGTACATGGCTGCACCAACAACGACCACATCTGCGGCCAAGTACTGCTGGATGATCTGTTCGCCTAAAGCCGCTTGCTCAGCATTTTGCCCCATTAAGATTTCCGCAGTTAAATGTGGAATCGGCTGTGCTGCCAAATCCAAATACTCAACCTGTACATTGTCATGCTTCGCTTGTAATTGCTCAACAATCGCTTGGCTCAACTGGCGAGAAACAGATGCTGTACCTAAAATACTTGAATCGATATGTAAAACTTTCATGATGCTGCCCTAATTTTTGCTCTCTTGGAATGGAATCAAGTTTACATCATCTATAAAAATAGAATAATCACATATATCAATACACTACATTCTATTTTTAGAACAAGCTTAAATCTCCCTGAAAAAAGGAAATGTAAAGCAATCAAAATATTGTTTAAAATTCATGCTATTGTTAGCAAAAACAATTCTCGCTTTAAAACAACAAAGGAACTGTTGATGTCGAGGGAATAAAAATCAATGACGACAAAATCACCTTCCCCATTTACTGCATCGCCTCAACATAGGCTCAAGGAAATTTTGCTTGAATATGGGGTAATCATGAACTGGAATACATTGAATAAATGTATTCTGATGTTAATTTTAGGCTGTGTGATCCATCTGGTTTGGATACTCTGGAAAATTTTTATTTGGTTGAACCCCAGCCTATGGAGTATGACCAATTTAGGACTAGTTAAACAACAAATTGTACTGAATCTAATTTTTATCGTCGTGCTCAGTAGCCTGATTTATCCTTGTGTTTACTGGCAACACAAAGCTTGGGTCAAACGTTTTTTGCCTTATATCACCGTGTGGTGTTTTATTACCTCTTTATGCCGAGATGCCTATTTAATTGGTACACTCAGCCCTGCAACCTTAAGCTCCTTTGTCAGTTTACTCACGGTAGGTTTGGTATTATTACCGCGCTCAATTGTCTATAGCGCATTAATTCCTTCAACCTTATATTTATTTGTCTGTGGTTATTTAAGTTTACATGGCATCTTGCCTTATGCCCCCATTTTTAATTTACCCAATGATGCCTACGCCAATTCATTTTGGGTCGGCAGCATGCTGTATTTCATTACCCCTGTGGTGATGATTTGTCTGATCTTATTTGAAATTCTACTCAGTCAATGGCGCAATCGTGAACAGCTCATTCAACAACTCAGCAGAATTGATCCGCTGACCAATACTTATAATCGACGTAGTCTGAATCAATATTTAGAGCACATACAGCGTAAGAAAAATCAAAATTATGCCTTGGTCTTGCTTGATCTGGATCATTTTAAGTCTATTAATGACTGCTATGGGCATCATAAAGGCGATGAAGCCTTGATTCTGGTCGGACAACTGCTCAAACAGCATTTACGTGAGAGTGATGTCGTGGGACGTTTTGGAGGAGAAGAATTTTTATTGCTGTTGTATCACACCACACTTGAACAGGCGCAACACACGGCGGAACGCTGTCGCGCCGCAATTGAACATTTAGAATTGAAGGACGATCATGGCAGCCGTATTGCGCTGACTGCCAGTTTCGGGATTTCAACGGCTCCATCGCCTTTAACACCCTTTCAGTTACTGACCCAAGCCGATAAAGCCTTATACTCAGCCAAAGCATCAGGGCGTAATCAGGTGCATATTTTCCAAGCGCAAACGGAAAATGTGGCGTCGATCAGCTAGCTTTCTTTGTTCTCACTTACTCAGCTTCGGTTTGATACGCTTCTAAATAATTCACCCAACGCCCTTCCAACATGGCCGCTTCAACCCAAGCGTGTACCGCAGGATGTTGTAATATGTTTTGCATATAACGCTGACTCGATGCAGACACAGGTAAAGCATAGGTTTGAAATCGCATCACGACAGGCGCATAAAATGCATCGGCAATACTGAACGCTCCACATAGGAAAGCATCGGGATCGGGACGTTCTGCCCAAATTTGCTCAATGCGTGCTACATCCTGTCTTAACTCGCTATCTTCAGCCCAAAGCCGCTGACCCACGTCTGCCAATTGTGCCCGAATATTCATGCCACATAAGGTTCTTAATTGGGTAAAGCCACTGTGCATTTCTGCACTGATACTTCTGGCTCTGGCACGTTGTGCTTTATCCTTGGGCCAAAGCGCATACTCAGGATATTGCTCTGCCAAATATTCACAAATGGCCAAAGAATCCCAAATTTTTAACTCTTGATCATACAAAATCGGGACTTTGGCATTGGCTGAAATGGCCAATAACTTTTGCTTAAATGCTCCAATCGAGCGTTCCCGATCAAAATAAATCATGTGCTCTTGAAAAGGAATTTCAAAGGCTTTGAGCACCAACCAAGGACGCATCGACCAACTGGAATAGTTTTTATTGGCAATATAAAGTTCTAACATGATTAAGGTCCTAGATCTTGTTGGAATTGTTTTAATTGTTGCAATAGCTCAGCTTCGCTAAATGCCCCTGTTAAACGGAGTCCACGAACTTCCTGTTGTTGAGCATTTAAAAATAAATAGGTCGGCGGACCTAAAATATCCCATTGATTTAATAATTGTTGATGACTGGCATCATAATGACTTAAATCCAACTTAATCAGCGTGTATGGACTGAGTGCTTGCTGGACTTGGGCCGATTTTAAAATGCGATGCTCAATCGGCTGACATGCCACGCACCAGTCTGCATAAACATCAATCACAATAGCGCGATCTTTCGGAGCTTGCGCCAAAATTTGCTGAAACTCTGCGGCAGTTTGCGCTACATGCCACTGCATCTGTTGCTGTCCCTGTTTCACGAAGAAACGCTGGCTTTGCTGATACTGGCTATACAGCACATAAGGAACCACCAACAGCAAAATCATGAGATACAATGGGCGTAAAGGCGATTGTTGCCATAGGGCACGATACAGCGCATAACCGATAAAGCTGAGACCCAATAACAGACTTAAACCCTGCATCCAGCTTTCTAAAAGCAAGGGGCGAATGAAATAAAGTGCTAAGGCTAACATCAGAAAGGCAAATAACACCTTAATCTGGTTCATCCATAAACCTGCTTTTGGCAAGGCTTTAGCCCCGAGAATACTGGCCAACAATAAAGGTAGGCCCATACCAAAACCCAGCGTGAATAACAGCAAAGCACCTTGCCACTGATTCTGAGTTTGAGAAATAAATAGCAAAGCACCTGCCAGCGGTGCTGTCATACAAGGGCCGACCAGCAAAGCTGAAATCATCCCCATAACTGCCGCGCCAATCAGGCTACCGCCTTTCTGCATCGACTGCCAATGGTCTAGACGATGCACCATCGCTTGGGGCAAACGTAATTCAAACAGTCCAAATAAATTGAGCGCAAACACCACGAACAGCAAACTAAATGCAATTAAAGTTGAGGGCTGTTGTAACCAACGCTGAAAGTTCAAACCTGCCGAAGAGGCAACCAAGCCCAACACCGCATAGACCATGGCCATACTGCACACAAACACCAAAGCAATCATCCATGCTTTAACTCCGCGCCGATCACGTACAATCAAGGAACTGAGAATCGGGATCATGGGTAAAGAACAAGGGGTAAATGCCAACAAAATACCCAAGCCTAAAAACAGCAATAAGCCATAAATCGGTGAGCGTTCGGCCAATTGTGTAGACCAATGTTGATCCTGTGCCGTTTGTTGTGTAGGCGCTGAAAGTTTCTGATCCAAGGCATCTGGATTTTCAGCAGAAAGAGTATTGCTATTCGCGCTTAAATCTAACAACCTTTTGGGAGCGACCGTTTGGTTCTGTAAGGCCACCAAACCATCTGCGTCTGTTTTAAATTCAATGACTTGTGGGGGATAACAAATACGGTCTTTGGCACAACCTTGCCAAGTCACTTGATACGTTTGCGAAGCCTGCGTTGGCACCTTAAATTGCACTTGCTGATAATAGACTTGCGTTTGACCATAGTTATCATCATGCAAGTCCTCTGCCTTTGGCAGTTTTAAGGGCAAAATATGTTGCCCCTGACGCACCTCAAATTTGTGCTGATACAGATAATAATGTTCAGGGATATTCCAATGTAACTGCACTTCCTGTGCAGAAACCGATTCTATTTGAATTGGAAAAGCCTCTTCAGCGGATAGCAATGACGACTGTGCATGCAATAGTGTTGAACAAAAGAACAAAAGACTACTACATAGTAAGAGCATACTGCGTGCATAAGATTTTGAAAGCAGCAGAGACTTTTCCATAAACAAGAGTGGCACCGCCTTAGAATAAGTATGAAACGCCTAGACCTGATTGATAACTTTTATCTGCACCACTGAGTACGACACCAACACTGGCATCGAACTGGGTACGGTCATTCAATGCATACATGACCCCCGAACCCAGTGAGTACTCATAATCTTGGCTTTCCGCCTTGCGGTATACAA
Organism: Acinetobacter sp. AM; assembly: GCF_003105055.1. Classification (NCBI taxonomy): domain Bacteria; kingdom Pseudomonadati; phylum Pseudomonadota; class Gammaproteobacteria; order Moraxellales; family Moraxellaceae; genus Acinetobacter; species Acinetobacter sp. AM. Next base: position 161,229 of record NZ_QETG01000003.1, read on the forward strand.
ATTCAGAAAAACCAGACCATTTATCGGAAAGCTTATAACCAATGGTAGGTACAGCCGTCACAGCCCAGTCCCCATCTTGAACTTCATAACGCATGGTAATGGACGTGTCGACCAAATCACTTTGCTTATACGAAACGACAGTCGCCAAGGCATAAATATCATCATGCGCGGTAAAGCCATCATTGCCAGTTGCTAACACTGCTTCCAAAAGCACAGCCATGGCCAAGTTGTCATCATTCAGATCAATTGCACTTTTTAAACCAATGCTAACATCACCTAAACCGTCTTCATCAACCGTTTTACCCGCTTGCTTAACCTGACTCCATGATGGGCCTTGCCAACCCAGTTGTAATTCTAAGTTATGTGCAATCCCCGTACGAAGTAGCATGTCGGCATTCAGCGTGGTCGTTTTTTGCTGCACACCATTGACCGTACTTTCTTCATAATTTGCACTCGGTAAACCTTGCTCCCAAGCCAGTTGCCCAACAGGGGTAATACCTGTGCCAATGCCTGAACCTGGACGTTCAAACGAAAATTCCGTGGCAAAAACTGGCGATGCCACAGCAAGCGTCAGTGCTAAGACACCATATTGTTGTAAATTTTTCATAATTTGCCTCGGTGATTAAGCCAATTCTTTCGACATTTTTGCACCCTGACTACGCAATAGCTCTAGGGTTTGACGTTCTTCAGGCAAAGCTTCGCCCCAATTAATTTCATCAAAGTCGCAATCAAAAAATAAATCACTAATTGAAGATAAAATCGTCAGCCCTTGCTCATCACGGGTATTGGGATCAACCTTGATTGCCAACAAACGCTGCACAGCAGGTACACACGCTGAACTTGCTGCATCCCAAAGTGGACCATACAACTCTTCGCTATCCCATAAATGAAAATTAGCTTTGGCTTGAATTAAGGCTTCCAAAATATCCAAATGAACGGCTAATTCTTGCTGTTTTTGTTCTTCGCTGAGCCCTTGACCTGCTTCATAGGCTTCGCTGACATGTTCCCACCATTGAAATAAACCATCCGACCACACTGAAACTGCAGGTCCTTTTTCAGCATCAATAAAGTTTGGATCTAAACCACCAGCCAAAAGATGTTGTACTTGTGGCAGGTCTAATTCTTCTATCGCCTGCACAAAGACTTGTTGTTGTGCTGTTAACATGGAACATTCTCTTTCATCAATTTTAGAATATTATGCCGAATTCTCGGTGTTTTGTTTTATGTAAATGTATATCTAAAGTTTTTAATTCATATAAAAAAAGCCCCGCAGGGCTTTTTTTCGATTATAGGCTCAATCAGAGCACTTCATCTTCTTCATCATCAATCACATCTTTGTCTCCATCAGCATATTCTAATGGCCCACCTCGGGGATTTTCTCTTTTTTCAAACACATGCTCAAGACTGCGTTTCAAACGCTCCATAGCGCCGTGAAAAGCGGTATCCACGTTATGAGCTTTATGATTCACAACCACAGGTTTTAATCCTGCTGGACGTGCTTCAATCATACACTTAATGTCATCATCGCCGCCTTTTACGCCATTTTCATCACTTAAATGCACTGAAAAATGGGTAATACGTTCACTATGACGTTGAAATTCTTGATTCAGTTCTGCACGCACATAACTAATTAAACGATCATTATTTTGAATGTTTTTATCTGTACGGATTTCAATGTTCATAATCTCATCCTCTTTATTTATCTGAATCTTTTTTGTGCAAAACTTTTCTATCTTGGCACGCTTGTAACTTGCTGTTTACACAGCATTCGAACATCTTTAATCAATTTTGGAACCAATCTCCTCATTGAAATGATGAACACTTTTGAGTCTGCAGAATCGTGTCCTTGTCCTTTGAATATCGGGCTTAACTCAAAAATATGCAAGTGCTATTTTAAAAAAATTATCAAAAGGATAACCAATTGTGACAACTCCTTACTTGCATGGTCAAGAACTCATCAACTCGATACGTACCGCACCCTATTCCCGTGATTTAATTGGCTGTCATGGTCAAATTCCTGATGCTGCATGGCCCAATCAGGCCCGTATTGCAGTGAGTTTGTCCTGAATTATGAAGAAGGTGAAGAAAACCACATCGAGCATGGAGATGCAGGTTCGGAACAGTTTTTATCAAAAATTTTTGGCGCTGTGAGCTTCCCCGATAAACAGATGTCGCTGGGCTCGATGATGAATATGATTCTCGGGCGGGGTTCTGGCGTATTCATAAAGAATTCCAGTGTCGTCAGCTTCCCATAAGCATTTTGGGTATGGGCAACGCTGGTATATTATCAACATATGGATGCGGCTACTGAACGTCAGCATATGGATCAAGCCATAAGTATTTTAGATGCCTTATTTGGCTACGTACCTCTCGGTTGGTATACTGGACGAGATAGCCCTCAAACACGACCTTTACTGGCTGAGTTTCCGCAAATCCAGTACAACAGTGATTACGATGCTGATGATTTACCTTTCTGGACGACATTGACCAATACCATAGGTGAACGTCGCCCACACCTCATTATTCCTTATACGCTGGATAGCCATGATATGAAATTCAGTGCTGCGAATGGTTTTAGTACCAGTGAGCAATTTTTCAAGATTTAAAAGATTCTTTTGCTGTTTTATATGCTGAAGGGGAACATCGTCCTAAAATGCTCTCGATGGGTATGCATTGTCGCTTGCTTGGTCGTCTAAGGCACTTTAAAGCCTGACAAAAATTTTTAGATTATATTCAATCACATGAACAAGTCTGGATCTGCTGGCGTGACGATATTGCGCAACATCAGTATCAAGAACATCCACCGACGACATAAATACAGCAAGCCTATTGGTAATGTTGAACCTGCCCTACACCAAAGCATATGAACTGAGCGTAAATGCATTGGGATATAGGCATTTGCGTCAACTACACTGTATTCATAAGTTTTATTGCATAATCGTGCCTTAAAGATTGTTCACCTCAGTAAACAATAAAATACCGCCCGACTTCCCTCCTTATATATGTTCTCACTCGACTCAAAGCTCCCCACAATTGACCATTCAGTTAATTATTTTTCACAGAGTTGGTGCAAATATCTGTCTTATAAAACTTTTATGTTGCTGAATAAACACCAAATAAATTTAAATCATGTTTTTACACTCTCAAAAAAACCAATAAAACATATACCATTTGATAAAAATATGAATATTTTCAATGACATTGGGTAGCGTTTTTTCACCTACTTTTCAATGGCTGTTTTTTTAAATTATTGGTCAAATTTGGCTTTATTTTTGCTAAAGAATCTGTATCCTTTATACGCTTTCTCGGGGGAGATATTTTTAATGAAACTGACTCAAATTGCGGCAACCTGTGCATTGGCTACTGCTGCGACTTTTACTCAAGCAGCGCCAATCTGGCAAGATTTTAGTATCACGGGTTTATATGGTGAAGATTACCAACTGATTGCACGTGAAGACGAGCAAAGTACGGTAACTTTTGAATATGCAGCAAAATTGCAATACGGTGATTTTTTCGCTTTTGCTGACCGTACCAATAACGATGTGAGTGGCAACGAAACTTATTTCGAAGTTTCACCGCGTTTGAGCCTTGGTGCAGTCTCTGGTCAAAAACTTGAGCTTGGACCCATTAAAGATGTATTGGTTGCAACCACTTGGGAAGGTGGCGAAGGTTTCAATAACTACTTATATGGTATTGGTGTAGATTTGGCGATTCCATATTTCCAATATGCGCAAGTTAACCTTTACAAAGTAGACAACTACAAAAACACACCTGACGATTATCAAATGACTTTGGTTTACGGTGTGCCATTTAAAGTCGGTTCAGAAGACTTCTTGGTTGATGGCTTCTTAGACTGGTCGACTGCTGAAGAAGATGGTCATGCGAGCGAAATGAACTGGACCACACAGTGGAAATGGAATGTAGGTAAACACATTTCTCCAAATACACGCTTATACCTTGGTACCGAATGGTCTGTATGGAACAACAAATACAGTATTAAAGGTAAAGACGAAAATAACGTCAGTGCTTTAATTAAATACCATTTCTAAGGATTTAATTAACGCTAAAAAAGCAAGACACTGGTCTTGCTTTTTTTATGGCTAAATGAAAAGTTCCACCGTTTAAATTAAGCGTTTTGGACGTAAATTCTCTGCAATGAGACTGATCACCGCATGATTTTGTTGCATGGCATTTCGATAAAAGCTTTTTAATTGGGTTAACAATAAGGTCAATTCAGCTTGATCCAACTCAGCCGTGTTATTCCCTAATAACTGAGCAATATCGGAAGTAGGACGGTGTTGCCGACAGTATTTTTGCAAATCTTCTGTGCTGATTTGTTCGAGTGCCTGTGTTAATTCCATGACATGAACCGCAGGGTTATAACGTGCAACAGGTTTTAATTTTGGATGTTCTGAAAGGGGATATTCTGCATAAATTAAATCATGCAAACTCAAACTTGCTGAACTATGTTGGCTCAAGACCTGATCTAACACAGGCCACAGTTTCCCCAAATCAATTTGCTGCTGTAAGTTTGGTGCATGTTCTATATCCTTCATGTTGTAGGCATCAAGCATCAAGTTTTCTAAATCATTCGGGGCAATGCTAAAAAGAAACGCGTCCATGATGAGCACCTTCTTATATTTATTGAAATTAGCTTAGCTCGATTTACACGGCAAAACACTCGGTAAAATGTGTCAATTCAACAGTAGTTTGTAACCTAAGAAGCCAACAATTTTATTTCTGTTTGTCTTATTCAAAACTCGCTGTATCGACACAGGCCATTTCGCTACAACCATTTGGAGATTTCAATTCCTACGGTTTGCCGTAGAATAATCCTGACTCTATTCTTCTATTTGAATAACAATGAATATTTTTAAAATTTTAACACTTGGCTGCACAATGAGCGTCTTTCTATCATTTTCCAGCACTCAGGCTGCGGAATGGAACTATGAACAAGAATTACAGCAAGGCTGTGGCAAACTGAAACAATACGCCCGATTGGGTAAGCAATATTATGACCAAAAACAATATGCCAAAGCCTTAACCCAATTTGAAGATCAGGCGGCTTGGTCACATTTTTGCCAAATCAATGCCGATGAAAGTGGTGTCAATGTCACAGATCGTGAGATCGAAATCGCCAACAATAATGTCGGGCTGACCTATGCCAAACTGGGTAAACCCCTTTGGGCACGGGCATGGTTTCTACGTAACCCCGATTCGAAAATGAGCCAGTTTAATTTGTCCCAATTGCCCAAAATGCAACAATCGACATCATTGGCAGGAACTTATGTGGCAAAAAATGGTTTCGGACAATGGGACACCATCACCGTAAAGAAACTAAAAAATGCTTATCAAATTGAATTTGAAGGCTACTACTTCGGTTTACGCGGTCTAATTTATGGACCAAACCTCGGCAGTTTTGATATAGAAATGCCGTTAAATCAGAAACATGCCGTGTACCATTATGAAGATTGTCAGATTGATTTAACGTTTGCCATGCACCCGCAGCAGGGACAGCAAATTGTGGTGGAAGAGCAGCAAAATACATCAGGCTGTGGCTTTGGGCATAATGTTTCGGCCAGTGGTACCTATCTGAAAGTGGAAGCTAAATAACCTATATCTTTTTCTCTATAATTTTTTTGAGGGTAATAAAATGGCGAAATTCTTAAATACCAGTGCAACTAATTTTTTTCTAGAAGAATTAGGGCGTGTCCTCATTTGAAAAATAGATTTTAAAGACTTAATATAATCTTTCAAATTCCTTATATTTCTATATATTTCAATGGCACGTACCCTTTTAACAGATGATA